>CABIIJ010000089.1 GCA_902175065.1 uncultured Comamonas sp.
GGCGGGCCGCAGGCGGCGGGGGCGCAACGTGGTGAACGGGCGGGCGCATGGCAGGAGGCCGTACTACAGGCGGACGTACAACGGGCGGCGGCGGAGCCATCCAGTGGCCCGATTGCCATTGGTAGCGCTGGCCGCTCCAGAACCAACTGCCTTGCTCCCAGCGGTAATCCGGTCCCGGCGGGCGCGGGCGGTGCTCCACGCGCGGGGGCGGCGGGTAGCCGTAGCGGGTGTAGACCACGGTTTCGTGGCGTACATGGCCGCTGGATTCGACGGGAGCGACCACGCACCCGGCCAGCGCGGCCCCGGCAGCCAGGGCTGCGCCCAGGCGGGCGGCAAGCGAGAGGGAGGAAATGGACATGGCAGTGCTCCTTGAAAAATGGATCGGCATGGATCGGCATGGATCGGCGGGGGGCAGCTCGCACCGTGTCCTATAACGAAACAGCCCGGTCATATGCTGACCGGGCTGTGTAGGTTTGCGTTCAAGCGCAGGTAAAGTTTTGCAGAGATCAGCCCCGCGCACGCAGGGCGGCGATGCGTTCCTCGATCGGCGGGTGGGTGGAGAACAGCTTGCCGATGCCCCCGGCAATGCCCATGGCGGCCATGTTCTTGGGCATTTCGCCGGGGTGCATCCCGCCCAGGCGGGCCAGGGCGTGCTGCATGGGCAGGCTGTTGCCCATCATGGTGGCGGCACCGGCATCGGCGCGGAATTCGCGCTGGCGCGAGAACCAGGCAACGATGATGGCCGCCACGAAGCCCAGCAGGATGTCCAGCACGATCGTCGAGACGTAGTAGCCGATGCCGGGGCCGCTGCTGCGGTCATCGCCCTTGCGCAAAAAGCTGTCGATGGCGTAGCCAATCAGGCGCGAGAGGAAGACGACGAAGGTGTTCATCACCCCCTGGATCAGCGTCATGGTGACCATGTCGCCATTGGCCACGTGGGCCACCTCGTGGCCGATCACGGCCTCGACTTCCTCGCGCGTCATGCCTTGCAGCAGGCCGGTGGAGACGGCCACCAGGGCGCTGTTCTTGAATGCGCCCGTGGCAAAGGCATTGGGTTCGCCGTCGTAAATGCCCACTTCGGGCATCCCGATACCGGCTTTCAGGGCGAAGTTGTGGACGGTTTGCACGATCCAGGCTTCATCGGCATTGCCGGGCTGGTTGATGATGCGCACGCCCATGCTCATCTTGGCCATGGGTTTGCTCATCAGGAGCGAAATGATCGCGCCGCCAAAACCCATGATGAAGGCGAAGCCGAGCAAAGCGCCCAGGTTCAGGCCGTTGGCCGTCAAAAAGCGGTTGACCCCCAGCAGGCTGGCGGTGATACCCAGTACCGCCACCACGGCGATGTTGGTCAATAGAAATAAGGCGATACGTTTCATAAGAGGAAAGCGGGGGAATCAATAGGCCCTAGGTTATCTAGGGGACACCTGCCGGACTTCAAGCCGCCCGTGCCGGGCGAAAGACCACAGAGTCATCATAGAAATAAAAGTTCGCATTTTCTGCACACCAGCCGGGCACGCCCAGCACCGGCAGCGGAAAAAACGGCTTGCGGGCCAGATGTTCGGCCTGCAGCGCGGCGACCAGGGCGGCATCCGGGTTGGGGTCGGCGGCGGTGTCCAGCCCCGGGGGCGGCTGGTAAACGTGTGCGGTGATCGCTTTGCGAGGAACCACCAGCTTTTCCAGCAAGGCATGGCCGAACAGGTGGACACGCGCCTGCTGCCACAGCGGGCGTAATTCGACAAATGCCCGTGTCCACTGCCGCGTTTGCAGCGCCGCGTGCAAGGCGGGCGGGGCCAGCAGCAGGGCGCTGTTCTCGTCGAGCAGGGTCAGCGCATCGCGCAGCGGCCCGCGCCGTGCCTGGATGCCCTGGGCCTGCACGGCTGCACCGTGGAGCTGGTTCATGCGTCGCTTGGCCCGGGGCCAGTGCAGCCAGATCAGGCCGTTGAAAAAATCATGCAGGTTGTCGCGGGTGGGCACCTGGGCGTGTTCCAGGATGAATTGCTCATACGCCATGCCCGGTGGCAGATCCGCCTGCGGCACGAAACGCACGCCTGGATTCGGGGCAGCGCCCCGGGCAACCAGTTGGTTGAGCGCCTGCGCCACGCTGGCTCCGGCCAGGATGGCATGCACCGCCTGCTGGCCGAGGGCTGCGTAGGGGGCCAGCCAGGGTGCCGGCCAATGGATGGAGAGGAAACGCGTCCGTTCCAGCGGGGCGAGTGGATTTGCGCTTGCAGCGGGGGGCATTGCAATTCGGAAAACGGTAGCGGGCCGCCTGGACAGGGCGGTCGGGGGCCTATTATCCAGGGCGGATCGGGGTGTGGCGCGGTCGGCCCGGGCCATGAGGATGACCAGGCGCCATCGCGCATGGGTATTGCAACAACAGCGCTTGTTTTTGAGGAATTTATGATCTACGGCATAGGCACCGACATCTGCGACGTGCGCCGCATCCGCGCCAGCGTCGAGCGCCATGGCGAGCGCTTTGCCCAGAAAGTGCTGACCGAGGCCGAACTGGCCACCTGGCACGCCCGCAGCCAACGCTGGCCCGAACGTGGCCTGCGTTATCTGGCCACGCGCTTTTCTGCCAAAGAGGCGTTCAGCAAGGCCGTGGGCCTGGGCATGGTCATGCCCATGACGTGGCGCAACTGCGAAATCACCAATCTGCCCAGCGGCCAGCCCACCATCGTGCTGCATGGCCCGATGCGGGTGTGGATGGAGGAGCGCGGCCTGCACGCCTGGATCAGCGTGACCGACGAGACGGATTACGCTGCCAGCTTTTGCGTGGTGGAGCGGCGGGAGGCGTGAACAGGCTCTCGGATCAGGCCAGCTGGCGTTCGAAATCGTCCAGCGGCTGGGGCTTGCCGAACAGATAGCCCTGAAAGGCGCGGCAGCCGCGCTCCAGCAGGAAGTGGTAGTGGGCCTGCGTTTCCACGCCTTCGGCGATCACTTCCAGGCCCAGGCTGTGCGCCAGGGTGATGATGCTTTGCGCAATGGCCGCATCGCGCGTGTCGTGGAGGATGTTGCGTACAAAGCCCTGGTCGATCTTGATCTGGTCCAGTGGCAGGTGCTTCAAGTAGCCCAGGCTGGAGTAGCCGGTGCCGAAGTCGTCCAGCGACAGGCGCAGGCCCAGGGTGCGCAGGGCCTGCATGGTCGTGATGACGTCGTTGACGTCTTGCAGCAGCAGGCTTTCGGTCAGCTCCAGCTTGATGCAGCGCGGGTCGGCACCGCTGGCGGCCAGGAGCTGGCGCACGTCGTCCACAAAGCTTTCCTGGCGGAACTGGCGGGCGCTGACGTTGATGGACATCGACAGCGCTGCCCGCTGCGGGTCGTCGCGCCACTGCGCCTGCCGGTGCAGGGCGGTGGCCAGCACCCAGTGGCCCAGTTCCAGGATCTGCCCGGTTTCTTCGGCCAGGGGAATGAACAGGTTGGGCGGCACCAGCCCTTTGTCCGGGTGGTGCCAGCGCACCAGTGCCTCGGCCCCGGTGGCCTGGCCGTGGGCATTGACCTGCACCTGGTAGAACAGCGCGAATTCGTGTTCGCGCAGGCCACGGTACATGTCGGTCTGCAGCAGCAGGCGCTGGTGGATGCTGGCCTGCATTTCGGGGTCGAAGAAGCGCAGGGTGTTGCGTCCGGATTCCTTGGCCTGGTACATGGCCAGGTCGGCGTGTTGCAGCAGCTCATCGACGCTGGCCTGGCCCGGCGTGACCAGCACGGCGCCGATGCTGGCGCTCATGCGGTGCTCTTCCTGGCCCAGCAGGTAGGGCGCTTGCAGGCATTGCAGCATCGTCCCGCCCAGGGCTTGCACCTGGGCGGCGGCGTCGGCCTTGTCGGTGCCGAGGCTGCTGAGGGCGACGATGAAGGCATCGCCCCCCGGGCGCGATACCGTATCCTGCGGGCGTACGCAGTCGCACAGCCGCTGGGCCATGGTCGCCAGCACCTGGTCGCCCGCCTCGTGGCCCCGGCTGTCGTTGAGTACCTTGAAGTGGTCCACGTCGATCAGCAGCACGGCGGCGTACAGGCCGGTGCGTGCGCCGTCGGCAATGATCTGCTCCACCCGGTCGATGAGCAGGCGGCGGTTGGGCAGGCCGGTCAGTGCGTCGTAGAAGGCCAGGTAGTGGGCCTGCTGCTCGGCGGCCTTGCGCCCGGAGATGTCGATGTCGATGCAGAACACCTCCGGTTCGCTGCCGGGGATGTCGACGTAGGCGTGGCTGGAGAATACTTCCACCGGCGAGCCGTCCTTGTGCCGCAGGCGCAGTTCGCTGGCCGGGATGGGGGTGGCCGTGGCGAACATCTGCCCCACGGCCTCGCGCACGCCGGGGCGCATGTCGGCGGGAATGATGAGGTCGAACAGGCTCCGGCCCAGCGCCTCCTCGGCGGTGTAGCCGTAGATGCGTTCGGCGGCACGGTTCCAGTAGACGGTGGTGCCGTCGGCCCGGTAGCCCTGCACCGCGATCGAGGGGATGTCGCGCAGCAGCGTGCGAAAGCGCACTTCGGACTCGCGCAGCGCCTCCTCGGCCTGCACGCGGGCCGTGCGGTCGCGGGCGATGAACACCACCGCTGGCCGGCCCTGCACCAGGGCATTGAGCGGCTGGCAGCGGCCCTCGAAGTGGCGCAGCCCCGATAGGGTCTGGATCCTGTAATCCAGCATTTGCGCGGTATCGGTGCGCAGGCTTTCCTGCACGGCGTGCAGCAAGGGGGTGGCGGTTTCCGGCGGCAGCACATCGGACAGGCGGCGGCCCAGCAGCTGGGCGATGGGGGCCGCCAGCCGCGATTCATCCGGGGTGAGCACTTCCAGGTAGAGGCCATCCTCGTCCAGCAACACGATCACGTCGGGAATGGAGTGGGTGATGGCCGAGATGCGGGCAATGTTGCTGGCCAGGGCAGTTTCGGTGGCAAAGCGCTGTTCCGCATCGTGCAGCAGCCAGCCCAGCAGCGCCGTGGCCGGACTGAACACCAGCACATAGGGCAGCAGCAGCGTGGTGTTCAGGTGCGCCCGTATCGAAGCGGGCAGCGCCTGGAACATCAGCAAAATGGACAGGTGCAACAGCACGCCAAAAAGCAGCAGCGGCTCCATGCCCACGCCCACCCGACCCTGGCGGCGGGCGTAGCGGTAGAGCAGCCCGGCGCTGCTGCACAGCAGAATGACCAGCGTGCCCACGACCATTCCACTGCCGCCGACGAACCAGCGCATGGCCAAGGCCATGGCCGTGGCAATCGCCGCAGGGATGGGGCCGCCGAACAGCGCCGCCATGCTCAGGACGACCGAGCGTGGATCAATGATGACCCCTTGCGCCAGGTGCAGGGGGGCCGCCATGCCGACGACGCAGATGCCGCCAAACAGCAGACCGGTTGCCACTTCCCCCAGGCGGGGATGCTTGCGCCACAGGCGCATGTTGGCGCCGTGCAAAAAGCACAGTGCCAGCAGCATGGCCGCACCTTGGAGCAATTCAGTAAGCATCGGCGGAGGTCAGGTTGGCAGTGGAGGGCGCAAGTCTAAGGTTGCATGTTGCCGCCAAGCTGACAATTCGTAAACCGGAGTACCCCTGGGAATTTTTACAAAGTAGGTATACTGATCTACCTATTTTGTAACAAAACACCCTTGTATGATCGTCTCCGCCAGCACCCAGGAATACACCAGCGGCAGCGCCCATGACCGGCTGCTCGATGCCGCTGCCAAGCTGTTCTACAACGACGGCATCGCCGCTACCGGCATTGACGCCATCGTCAAAAAAGCCGGGGTGGCGAAGAAAAGCCTGTACAACAACTTCGCCTCCAAGGCCGATCTGGTCGCCGCCTACCTGGAGGTGCGCCATGCCGAATGGCTGGCGCTGTACCAGCGGCGGCTGGCGCAGGCTGCCACGCCGGTGGAGCGGGTGCTGGCCGTGTTCGATGCCTACACCGACCATGCCGAACATGCCTATGAGCGCGGCTTTCGCGGCTGCGGCCTGTTGAACGCGGCGGCGGAATTGCAGGCGGGCGACGCAGGCCGCACCGCCGTGCGCCAGCACAAGGAAGAAGTCGAAGCCCTGCTGCTGGCGCAGGTGGCGGCGCTGCTGCCGCAGCAGCCCGCCCAGGCGGCGCAGGTGGCGCGGCACCTGGCCTTTCTGCTGGAAGGCGCAATGGCCCGCGCCGGACTGGAAGGGCGCAGCGATTGCATGCGCCAGGCCCGTCCCATCGCCCTGGCCTTGCTGGAGGCGCTGTGAGCGTGGCAGCCGGGCAACAGCGCCTGCTGGGTGTCGCGGCCATCGTGGCCGCCTCCGTGCTGTGGGGCACCACCGGTGTTTCCGCCACTTTCGCGCCGGAAGTCGGGGCGATGGCGATTGGCGCGGCGGCCATGGGCGTGGGCGGTCTATTGCAAGCGGGCATGGCCGTGCGGCCCATCGCCCGCAGCCTGTCCGCCCTGCGTCAGCAATGGCTGTGGCTGCTGCTGGGGGCGCTGGCGGTGGCGGTGTATCCGCTGGCTTTTTACGGCTCCATGCGGCTGGCCGGGGTGACGGTGGGTACGGTGGTGTCCATCGGCTCGGCCCCGCTGCTGTCGGCGCTGATCGAAATGCTGCTGGACGGCCTGCGCATCAGCCTGCGCTGGGCCGTGGGCGCGGCCCTGGGCCTGCTGGGCATGGCGGTGCTGGCCCTGGCCGAAGGCGGCAGCCACGACGGCAGCGCCGCGCCGCCGCCCGATGTATTCACCGGCGTGCTGCTGGGGCTGCTGGCGGGGCTGACCTATGCCTTCTACTCCTGGGCCGCACGGCGGCTGATGCAGCGGCAGGTGCCCGCGCGGGCGGCCATGGGGGCCATGTTCGGGCTGGGCGGATTGCTGCTGATGCCGGTGCTGTTCGCCACCGGCGCACCCTTCCTGGCCTCGTGGAACAACGCCGCCGTGGGCATCTACATGGCGCTGGTGCCGATGTTTCTGGGCTACATCTGCTTTGGCTACGGACTGGCCCGCGTGCAGGCCAGCATGGCGACCACGATCACGTTGCTGGAGCCGGTGGTGGCCGCCGTCCTGGCCGGGCTGATCGTGGGCGAACGCCTGCCGGCCTGGGGCTGGGTGGGCGTGGGGCTGATTTTTGCCTGTCTGGTCTGCATCACGCTGCCGGGGCGGCGGAGTTAGAACGGGTTCAAAGTCTTTTCACGGGACGGCTCTTTTTTCTCGTCATTCCCGTTCCTCCCCCTCGTCATTCCCGCGAAGGCGGGAATCCAGCAGCGGCCTTGCCTCTACCACTGCCGCGCCCATCGCCAGCGCAGTTACTGGACACCCGCCTTCGCGGGTGTGACGGTGAGGAAAGCGGGTTTGACGGTAGGGAAGGCAGGTGCGACGGTGGGGAAGGCAGGCGCTTTCCACCGTCATTCCCGTTCTTTCCCCCGTCATTCCCGCGAAGGCGGGAATCCAGCAGTGGCCTTGCCTCTACCACTGCACTGCCCACCGCCAGCGTCGTCACTGGGCACCCGCCTTCGCGGGTGTGACGGCGAGGAAAGTGGGGGTGACGGCACAGGGGAGTGACGGCAGGAAGAATGAGCGGAAAAGACTTTGAACAGGTTCGTCAATACACATCACGCCGGTAGCGGCCCTGCTGCGTCAGAGCGTCTACGGCTTCGCTGCCCAGGATCTCGCGCAGGGCAGCGTCCACGCCCTCGGCCATGCCGTGCAGGCTGCCGCAGACGTACAGGGCCGCACCGCCCGTCTCGACCCACTGGCGCAGCAGCGCAGCATGTTCGCGCAGCCGGTCCTGCACATAGATTTTTGGTTCGCCGTCACGCGAGAAGGCCCAGTCCAGGCGTTGCAGATGACCGCTGGCCTGCCATGCCTGCAGCTCCGCGCCGTAGAGCCGGTCGTGCGCGGCCTGCCGTTCTCCGGCGATGAGCCAGTTGGCGTGCTGGCCCTGCGCGGCGCGGGTGCGCAGGTGGGCGCGTAGCCCGGCCAGCCCGGTGCCATTGCCGATGAGGATGAGCGGGCGCCGGGCGTTGTCCTCCAGCCGAAAGCCGGGGTGTGCTCGCAGTTGCAGGGGGAGAGTGGCCCCCACGTCCAGATCGGCGGTCAGCCAGTGCGAGGCCCGCCCCGGCGTGCCGTCGTCGCGCCACGTCTGGCGCACCAGCAGGTGCAGGCGGCCATCGGCGGGGATGGAGGCGATGGAGTAGCTGCGCGGCGCAGGCGGTTCCTGCGCGTCTGCTGCCTGCGGCGGCACCAGATCGACCAGATCGCCGGATTCCCACGTGGTGTCCGGCACCTGCGCGGCCAGCTCCAGGTGGTACACCGCGCCGCCCTGGCTGCCGGGGTTCAGGTGCTGGCGCTGCACCAGCGTCCAGGTGGTGGGGGCCGGGCCGCCAGGGGTGTCGGCGAGGGCGCCGGCATCCAGGTTCAGCGCGGCAGCCAGCGTGCTTTGCCATTGGGCCAGGGCGGCAGCGGCGTTGCCGGACTGGTCGGCCTCCAGGCGTTCGTGCAGCGGCTGGGCCTGCTGGGCGTGCAGCCAGGCATCCAGCGCCCGGCCAAAGCCGCAGAACCCGGCGTAGTGGCTGTCGCCCAGGGCCAGCAGGCTATAGCGCAGCGCGGACAAATCCAGGGGCCGGGCCATGCACTGGCGCTGGAACAGGGCGGCGTTGTCCGGCGCATCGCCCTCGCCATAGGTGCTGGCGATGAACAGGGCGTGCGTGGCCGCCTGCAGTTGCGCAGGCGTGGTCTGGTTCAGCGCCTGCAGCGTCACGGCCCAGCCGGCGGCGTGCAGTTGTTCGGCGCAGTGCCGGGCCAGGGTCTGCGCCTGCCCGGTCTGGCTGGCGTAGGCGATGAGGATGGGGCGGTCGCCGTTGGCCAGTGCGGCGGCTTGCTGCCGGGCTTGCAGGCGGGCGCGGCGCTGCTGGCGGTACAGGCCCAGGCACAGCAGGGCGTAGGCCAGCAGCAGGGCCAGTGCCCAGGCCCAGCGGGTGGGGTCGGTGGTGAGAAGGTCGGCCATGAAGAATCAGGTGCTGGCGCAGAGGTGGTTTTTCCAGGCGCTGCTGCACCGGCTGGCGGTGGGGCTGGTCAGCAGGGCGGCGATGCCGTGCTGCTCGGCAAAGGCCCAGCCCGCTTCGGGGCCGAGGACGGTGAGCAGCGTGGCCAGCGCATCGGCGTGCAGGCATTCGGCATGCAGCACGGTGACGCTGGACAGGGCGTTGTCGATCGGCGCACCGGTGCGCGGGTCGAGGGTGTGCGAATAGCTGCGCCCCTGCCACTGGTGGCGGTGGTAGAGGTCGCCCGAGGTGGCAATGGCGCAGTCGCGCAGGGCGATGGCGCTGGGCGGGGCATCGGGCGCCTGGCCGGCAGCAGCTGGTACAGGGGCGATGGCCACGCGCCAGGGCTGGCCGTCCGGGCGCTGGCCGCTGCCGCGCAGTTCGCCGCCGATTTCGACCAGGGCGTTGGGCAGGCCCAGGGCGTGCAGGCGCAGCAGCACGGCATCGACGGCATGGCCCTTGGCGATGCCGCTCAAATCCAGGTGCAGGCCGCCGTTTTGCCGCCAGCCGCGTTCCGGGTGGTGGCGCAGGCGCTGCCAGCCGCTGCACGCCAGCGCCCGGGCGCTGGCGGCAGCGCTGGCGGGCTGCCAGTCGGCAGGGTTGGCCGGGGCGTGCGGGCCGAAGCCCCAGGCGGCCACGAGGGCGCCCAGGGTGGGGTCGAATGCGCCGCCGCTTTGCTGCGCCCAGTGCAGGCCCGCGTGCAGCACGGTGTCGAGTGCGGCGGGCAGCGGGTGCCAGGTGTCGGCAGCGGCGCGGTTGAAGCGGGAGAGGGTGGAGTCCGCCGCCCAGTGGCTCATGTGGCGCACGACATCGTCCAGCACATCTTCGACGGCGTGGCGGATGGCATCCAGCGGCAGGAACTGCGGATTGCCGACGCGCACGCGCCAGTGCGTGCCCATGCTGGTGCCGTTCAGGCTGTGCAGGGTGGCCGGGTCGCAGCGGCGCAGGCGCTGGGTGGCGGTGAAGGAGGGAGCCGCGTGCGCAAAGCTGGCGTTCTTTAAAAGAGGAGCTTGTCCCGCTGTATTTGCGGGATTTTCAAGCTTTAAGGACTCTAAAAAGTAATGAATACGCACGCTGGCAGCTCACTTTTCCGATTAAGGCAGCACTTCCAGCGTGCCGGCGTAGGTCAGGCGGCGTTCCTTGGCCTGGGGCAGGCTGGTTTTGTCGTCCTTGTGCTCGGCTTCCAGCCAGTAGGCACCGGCAGCAGGCCAGGTGACGCTGAAGACGCCCTGGGCATCGGTGGTCACTTCGATCTCGTTGACGCTGTCGCGGTAGCGCGAACCGCCCGGGGTGATGGTGACAGTGACGTTGGCGGCAGGCTGGCCGTCCACCGTCATGCGCAGGCGGGCGGCTTCACCGGCGACCAGGTCGTTGGGGTGCTGGCCTTCGGTGGGCAGCAGCTCCAGCCCCTGGCCGGTGGCGGTGATCGCACTGGGCTTGCCCAGGGTGACGAAGGTTTCGATGCGGCCCACGGCCTGGGTGACTTTCAGCTCCTGGGCATCGGCGGGCACTTCGGCGGCAAATTTCTCCGGGGTGCCGCGCCAGCGCTTGGGCTGGCCCTTGGCATCCTTGTAGCTGGCGAACAGGCCGCTGTTCACCGTGGCGATGCGGTAGGTGCCGGGCTGCTCCAGGTGCAGGTCGAACACGTTGCGCAGCTTGCCCTGGTGCGGGTTCTGCGGCTGCATGGCGCTGCCATCGGGGGCCGTGATTTGCAGGCCTTGCAGGTTCAGCGGCACGTGGTTGAAAAAGAACAGGTCGTTGGAGACGGCGGCATCCACCGTGATCCAGTCGGCTTTCGACAGCACCGTGGTCGAGGGCAGCATCCACGCGTTGTGTGCCTGGGCAGGCAGGGTGGCAGCGCAAGCCAGGGCCAGGGCGGCGGTCAGGCGGGTAAGGGTTTTGTGCATCGTGAGCTCCAGTGAAAGGGGAAAAGTTACGGTTTGACTTGCAGGGTGATGGCACCCAGCTCGGCCTTGCCCTGGGCTTGCAGGCTGGCGGCCTGGGCAGCGGGCCAGGTGAAGGGGATGCTGACCAGCTCGCGCCCGCCGACTTCGCGGGCTGCTTCCACCACCAGCTTGTATTCGCCTGCCGGCAGGGCGGCCAGGGGCGCCTTGCCTTCGGTGAACTCCAGCGTGTGCTTGCCCGCCGGGCGGGTGGGGCTGGTCACGCCGTCGATGGGCAGGTCCAGATCGCGTCCGGTGCGCCGCCACCACTGGCGCATGTCCTTGAGCCATTTGGTGCCTTCGGCGTTCTTCATCTTGGTGTCGTACCACACGGCCAGGGTGCTGGCCACGCTGTTGTCGGCACGCTCGATCCACACGGCCACGTAGGGGCGGTGGTATTCGGCCACTTGCAGGCGGGGGATTTCCACGCCCACCGTCAGGCTGGCCGCCAGGGCCGGGGTGCCCAGGGCGGTAAAACCGGCGGCGGTGAGGGCCGCCGCGCCAAAGCGCAGGTGCAGGGGTTTCATCGGATCGCTTTCCTTCTTCTCGGTCAATGGATAAACAACAGGGCCAGCAGCGCCGGCAGCAGCAGTCCCAGGCCCAGGACGGGCCAGGCCATGGGGCGGTTCCTGGCGTGCAGGTACAGGATGCCCACGCCGGTGACGCAGAACACGACGCAGGCGGCGGCAAAGATGTCGATGAACCAGCGCCAGGCCGCGCCGGTGTTGCGGCCCTTGTGCAGGTCGTTCAAATAGGAAATCCAGCCCCGGTCGGTGCGCTCGTACTCGGCTTCTCCGTCGGGCAGGCTGATGCGCAGCCAGGCATCGCCGCCGGGGCGCGGCAGGGAGAGGTAGACCTCGTCCTCGGTGAACTCGGCCTCGCGTCCGCCCGTGGAGAGGTGCCAGGTGGCATCCAGCCAGTCGCGCAGGGCCGGGGGCAGGGGGGCGTTGTCGGCTGGCAAATCAGTCAGCAGCGCAGCGGGCACCTGGGCCTGCAGCTGGGTGACCCGGGGCGTGCCTTCGATGTCGGCGGCGTGGTTCAGCGTAAAGCCGGTGATGGCAAACAGCAGCATGGCTGCCAGGCTGACGGCGGCACTGACCCAATGCCATTGGTGCAAAGTCGTGAGCCAACGGGCGCGGGCAGGAGAGGCAGGGGAGGTCATGCAGGCGAAAGGGAGAAGAAAGAAGACCGCCCCGGCAGGGCAGTCCAACAGCAAAACCGCGTAGTCTATCGAATCTAAATGAAAATGAATCTTATCTTCTATGATTTGCCTCGTCTTTACATCGGTGATGCGGGTGGATGGCTGACGTACCATTGCGGGCTTTGCCTTTGACGGATGCTTTTCATGCCCATCCCCGCTCCCGCCGCCCATGCCCCCCTGGTGATCGATATTGCCGGCACCCAGCTTGCGGACATCGACCGCCAGCGCCTGTCGCACCCCCTGGTCGGCGGCATGATTCTGTTTGGCCGCAACTGGCAGGACTGTGCCCAGCTCACTGCCCTGTGCGCCGAGATCAAGGCGCTGCGCCCCGACCTGCTCATCTGCGTCGATCACGAAGGCGGGCGCGTGCAGCGCTTTCGCACCGACGGCTTCACCCATCTGCCCGCCATGGGCGTGCTCGGCCGGCTGTGGACGCAGGCCAGCCCGGAACGCGCCCAGCAGGCGGCGCTGGCCTGCGGCTACGTGCTGGCTGCCGAACTGCGGGCCTGCGGCGTGGACCTGAGCTTCACCCCCGTGCTCGACCTGGACTGGGGCGAGAGCTGCATCATCGGCGACCGCAGCTTTGGCCGCGACCCCCGAACCGTCACCCGCCTGGCGCAAAGCCTGATGCACGGCCTGCTGCAGGCGGGCATGGCCAACTGCGGCAAGCACTTTCCCGGCCACGGCTACGCGCAGGCCGATTCCCACGTCGCCATGCCGGTGGATGAGCGCAGCCTGGAGGCTATCCTGGCCGACGACGCCGCCCCCTACCCCTGGCTGGCGCAGGTGCTCACCAGCGTCATGCCCGCACACATCGTCTACCCCCAGGTGGACAGTCGCCCTGCCGGTTTCAGCGCCCGCTGGCTGCAGGACGTCCTGCGCGGCCGGCTCGGCTTTGACGGCGTGATCTTCAGCGACGACCTGAGCATGGAAGGCGCCCGCGTCATCGACGGCGCATCCGTCAGTTACACCGCCGCCGCCCTGGCCGCCCTGAATGCGGGCTGCGATGCGGTGTTGCTGTGCAACCAAAGCGTGGGCGACGGCCAGCCGGTGGATGCCTTGCTGGCGGGCCTGGCGGCAGCGCAAAGCGAAGGGCGCTGGCAGCCCGACGCCCGTAGCGCCCGGCGCATGGCCCGTCTGCTGCCGTCCGCCCCCGCGCTGGACTGGGCCGCCTTGCAGCAGGATGAACGCTACCAGCAGGCGCGGCGCCTGCTGCCGGTGCCCGTGGATTCAAGCTATCAATAAAGATACTGCTTCCGCTGGTATTTAAACGATTTCAAAGATAAATCATGCTGAAATCTTTATATATCAAGCGGAAAAAGCTATTAAATTCAAAGGAGACCCCATGAAAGTCGGCATCCTCACCGGCGGCGGCGACTGCCCCGGCCTGAACGCAGTCATCCGCGCCGTGACCAAATCGCTGATCCACCACGGCCAATGCGAGGTGCTGGGCATTGCCGACGGCTTTGAAGGGCTGATGGCCGCGCAGCCGCAGGTACGCCCCCTGGGCTGGCGCGATGTCTCGGGCATCCTGCACCGGGGCGGCACCATCCTGGGCACCAGCAACAGCGCCAATCCCTTGAAGGACGCAGCCACCCTGGCCCGGGTACAGGCCAACGTCCAGGCGCTGGGGCTGGATGTGGTCGTCGCCATCGGCGGCGACGGCACCATGAGCCTGGCGCACGGCGTGGCCCAGGCCACCGGAATGCAGTGCGTGGGCGTGCCCAAGACCATCGACAACGACATCGCCCACTGCGAGCGCAGCTTCGGCTTCGACACCGCCGTGGCCACTGCCACCGATGCCCTGCGCCGGGTCGAGAGCACCGGCAACAGCCACCACCGCGTGATGATCGTGGAAACCATGGGCCGCCATGCCGGCTGGCTGGCGCTGGAGGCCGGGCTGGCTGGCGGCGCCGACATCATCCTGCTGCCGGAAATCGACTACGACGTGCAGGCCGTGGCCGCCCTGTGCCGCCAGCGCGAGGAACGCCAGCGCTACACCATCATCTGCGTGGGCGAGGGGGCCAAGCAAAGCGGCACCGGCCAGACCGTGCAGGCCCGTGTCGAGGGCAGCCCCGACCCGGTGCGCCTGGGCGGCATCGGCCACGTCTTGCGCGAACAGTTGCAGCCCTTCCTGCGCAGCGAAGTGCGCACCACCGTCCTAGGCCACGTCCAGCGCGGCGGCGACCCCACGCCCTACGACCGCGTGCTGGCCTCGCGCTACGGCCACAAGGCGGCGCAGCTGGTGCTGGCCGGGCAGTTCGGCCAGATGGTCACCTTGCAGGGGGGGCAGATCGGCAGCGTGCCCATCGCCCAGGTGGCGAACATCCAGCGCAAAGTCCCCCTCGACCACGAACTGCTGACTATGGCGCGGGACATCGGCATCGGGCTGGGGGACAGCGTGCAGACTTGAAGCTGCCCGCTTCTCCCGGCCGCTTTCCTATACGCTGGAGAGCAGCTCCCAGCGCTCCAGGGCCAGCATCAACGCCTCCTCGATCTCCCCATCGCGGGCATGCAGGGCCAGTGCCCGGGCGTTGTCCTGGGCGTAAATCTGCGGGTCGGCCAGTTCGGTGCGCAGGCTGGCCTGCTCGGCTTCCAGCGCTTCGATATGGGCGGGCAACTGCTCCAGCTCGCGCTGTTCCTTGTAGCTGAGCTTGCGTTTGGTAGGGGCGGAAGGGGGCGCTGCCTTGTCTTCCTTCACCGCCTGGGCTGCAGCAGCGGTGCTGGCGGTCTTGCCGGCCTGTTCTGCCAGCGCCTGGCTGCGCTGCGATTGCGTGAGCCAGTCCTGCACGCTGCCTTCGTACTCGCGCCACAGGCCATCGCCCTCGGCAGCGATGATGCTGGTGACCACGTTGTCCAGAAACGTCCGGTCGTGGCTGACCAGGAACACCGTGCCGTCGTATTGCTGGAGCAGTTCCTCCAGCAGCTCCAGCGTGTCGATGTCCAGGTCGTTGGTCGGCTCGTCCAGCACCAGCACATTCGCCGGCCGGGCAAACAAACGCGCCAGCAGCAGGCGGTTGCGCTCGCCCCCCGACAGGGAACGCACCGGCGACAGCGCCCGCGCCGGGGAGAACAGGAAGTCCTGCAAATAGCTTTTCACGTGCTTCTTGTTCTTGCCGATCTCGATCCACTCGCTGCCGGGGCTGATGAAATCCTCCAGCGTCGCATCCAGATCGATCTGCGCCCGCATCTGGTCGAAATAGGCCACTTGCAGGTTGTGGCCCAGGCGCACCTGGCCGCTGTCGGGCGCCAGCTCGCCCAGAATCATTTTCAGCAGCGTGGTCTTGCCCGCGCCATTCGGCCCCAGCAATCCCACCTTGTCGCCACGCAGAATCGTGCCGCTGAAGTCGTGCACGATGCGCCGCTCGCCAAACTGCTTGGAAACCCCCGTCAGCTCGGCCACGATCTTGCCCTGGTAGCTGCTCTCCTTGCCGGAGGCAATGTCCATCTGCACATTGCCCAGGGCCATGCGCCGTGCCTCCCGGCTCGCCCGCAGCTCCTTCAGGCGCTCCACCCGGCTGACGCTGCGCGTGCGCCGGGCCTCCACGCCCTTGCGAATCCACACTTCTTCCTGCGCCAGCAGCTTGTCGGCCTTGGCGTTGACGATGGCCTCCTGCTGGAGCTGCTCGGCTTTCAGCAATTGGTATTGCGAGAAATTGCCGGGGTAGGAGCGCAACTGTCCCCGGTCCAGTTCCACGATGCGCGTGGCAATGCGGTCGAGAAATGCCCGGTCGTGCGTAATCGTCACCACGCTGCCCCGGAAGTCCAGCAGCAAATCCTCCAGCCAGGCAATGGAATCCAGATCCAGATGGTTGGTCGGCTCGTCCAGCAGCAGCACTTCCGGCTTGGCCACCAGCGCCTGGGCCAGGGCCACGCGCTTCTTCGTCCCGCCGGACAGGCTGCCGACCTGCGCATTGGCATCCAGGTGCAGGCGTTGCAGGGTTTCCTCCACGCGCCGTTCCCAGTTCCAGGCATCCAGGGCTTCGATCCGCGATTGCAAGGCATCCAGATCCACGCCAGGGGCATGTGCCAGATACTGCTCGCGCAAAGCCGAGGCTTCGGCCAGCCCCAGGGCCGTGGCCTCGAACACCGTATGGCCAGGGTCAAGATCAGGCTCCTGGGCCACATAGGCAATGCGGATGCCGGTTTGCAGCTGCAGCAGTCCATCGTCGGGCTGCGCCAGACCGCCCAGGATCTTCAACAAGGACGACTTGCCCGCCCCGTTGCGCCCGATCAGGCCGATGCGTTCGGCGCTCTCCAGGGAAAAATCGGTGTGGTCCAGCAAGGCAACATGGCCGAAAGCCAGTTGCGCATTCAATAGTGTGATCAGTGCCATAGGGCGCAAATTATCCGGGGGAAGGAAGAGCGAGACAGAATGTTGGCTGCTGGCGAAGAATTTTCGGGAAAACCCTTATCAACCGTGCTATAGTCCGCTCCCTCGCAACGACGGGTGGTTGGCAGGCGGTTCTGAGGGACGGTCGGCCGGAAGAAAAAAATTCTTCGCTACTTGTCAGACGCACAAAATTCTGTGTAGAATGCGAGGCTTCGCTGAACGAGCCGGCCTTTTGGGTTGAGAAGTTTGCGAA
>CABIIJ010000090.1 GCA_902175065.1 uncultured Comamonas sp.
GGGCGGGGCCGGGGACGTTGTAGTAGTCCTCCTCGTCGCCGTTGATCACATCCGCCCGCTTTTGCTCGCGCAGCAGGGTGCGCGAGACGCGGGCCGGCTTGGCGGTGGCGGGCTGCTCGGGCAGGGGCGCATCCAGGTGCAGCACCTGCGCTCCCTGCCGGGCATGGACGAAAAACTCGTGGTTGCCGTCGCCGCCGGTGATGGGGGAGTCCAGCCAGGCCTTCACCTCCAGCCCCAGATCGGCCAGACAGGTGCGAATGCGCTGCTCGACCTCGGCGTACAGCGCCGGGTCGCGCACGATGCCGCCCTTGCCGACCTGGCCGGGCTGCAGCTCGAACTGGGGTTTGACCAGCATGAGCAGTTGCCCGTGGGGCTTGAGCAGGCGCACCACGGCGGGCAGCACCAGGGTCAGGGAGATGAAGGACAGGTCGCCCGTCACGAAGTCGAACTGCGGCGTGATGTCCACATCGGCAAACTCGGCCTTGCGGCGCAGTTGCGTGGGCAGGGTGCCTTCGGCACGGGCCTTGGCGCGGGCGCTGCGTTCGGCCTTGAAGGCTTCGATGTCCCCCTCCTTGGCGTCGTCGCTGTCGTCGTAGTCCTCGGCGATTTCGCCGCCGTTGCGCATCCAGGCGTAGGGGGCCTGCGGCTGGGTGTCGTTGTCCTCCTCTTCCTCCCAGCGTTCGGAGAGGACTTCCTCGCAGGCCTCCTGCAAGGCTTCGGCGCCCATGCTGCGGGCGTTCAGGCCTTCCACACAGACCACCCGTGCATCGCTGCGCAGGCGTTCGTGCAACTGGCCCTGGCCCACGTCCACGCCGATGACCTGCGCCGCGCCCGCCTGCAGCAGGCAGTCGGTGAAGCCGCCGGTGCTCTGGCCCACGTCCAGGCAGCGCAGGCCGGTGACCTGCAGGCCGGTAGCGGCCAAGGCGCCTTCCAGCTTCAGGCCGCCGCGCGAGATGTATTTGGCCTCGGCCGTGTCCAGCAGTTGCAGCTCGGCCCCGGCGGGGATGTCGTCGCCGTTTTT
Source organism: uncultured Comamonas sp. (assembly GCA_902175065.1). Classification (GTDB taxonomy): domain Bacteria; phylum Pseudomonadota; class Gammaproteobacteria; order Burkholderiales; family Burkholderiaceae_C; genus Comamonas. The sequence goes on from CABIIJ010000090.1 coordinate 1,022, forward strand.
CAGCACTTTTTTCCAGGGCAGCAGGGGCGAGGTGCGCCACTGCACACCGGAGGCAATCAGCCGCTGTGCCTGGGAACGGGTACTGGCATGGCCGTGATCGACCAGGAAAACATCTGCACGCATAGGAGGGAAAGGTAAAGGGGGGAAAGTGTTATTTCTTTGATAGCTGCTTCCGCTTATGAAAAAACAAACATGGATATAAAACTATCTATATCTGTTTATTCAAGCGTGGAAACAGCTATTTTTTTAATAACGGTAAGTATCCGGCTTGAACGGCCCGGTTTTGGCCACGCCGATGTAGTCGGCCTGGGCGTCGGTCAGCTCGGTCAGTTGCGCACCGACTTTCTTCAGGTGCAGGCGGGCGACTTTTTCGTCCAGGATTTTCGGCAGCACGTAGACCTTGCCCACTTGGTAGGCATCCGGGCGGGTGAACAGCTCGATCTGCGCCAGCGTCTGGTTGGCGAACGAGTTGCTCATCACGAAGCTGGGGTGGCCGGTGGCGCAGCCCAGGTTCACCAGGCGGCCCTTGGCCAGCAGGGTGATGCGTTTGCCATCGGGGAAGATGACGTGATCGACCTGGGGCTTGATCTCCTCCCACTGGCAATGCTCTTCCAGCTGGGCGACCTGGATTTCGTTGTCGAAGTGGCCGATGTTGCAGACGATGGCCTCGTTCTTCATGGCCTGCATGTGCGCGAAGGTGATGACATCGCGGTTGCCGGTGGTGGTCACGAAGATGTCGGCCTTGTCGGCGGCGTATTCCATCGTGACGACCTTGTAGCCTTCCATCGCCGCCTGCAGGGCGTTGATGGGGTCGATTTCCGTCACCCACACCTGGGCGGACAGGGCACGCAGCGCCTGGGCCGAACCCTTGCCCACGTCGCCGTAGCCGGCCACGCAGGCCACCTTGCCGGCAATCATCACGTCGGTGGCCCGCTTGATGCCGTCCACCAGCGATTCGCGGCAGCCGTACAGGTTGTCGAACTTGGATTTGGTCACCGAATCGTTCACGTTGATGGCGCGGAACAGCAGCGTGCCCTTGGCGGACATTTCATTGAGGCGATGCACGCCGGTGGTGGTTTCCTCGGTCACGCCCAGAATCTGGGCGCTCTTGCGGCTGTACCACGTCGCATCTTCGGCCAGCTTGGCGCGGATGGCGGCGAAGACGATTTTTTCTTCCTCGCTGCCGGGGTTGGCCAGCACGGAAATATCCTGCTCGGCCCGCTTGCCCAGGTGCATCAGCATGGTGGCGTCGCCGCCGTCGTCCAGGATCATGTTCGGGCCTTCGGCGGCGCTGCCCTTGGGGCCGAATTCAAAAATCTTGTGCGTGTAGTCCCAGTAGTCCTTCAGCGATTCGCCCTTGATGGCGAACACCGGCGTGCCCGTGGCGGCAATCGCGGCGGCGGCATGATCCTGGGTGGAAAAAATGTTGCACGAAGCCCAGCGCACGTCGGCGCCCAGGGCTTGCAGGGTTTCGATCAGCACGGCGGTCTGGATCGTCATGTGCAGGCTGCCGGTGATGCGGGCGCCCTTCAGGGGCTGCTGCGCGGCAAATTCCTCGCGCACGGCCATCAGGCCGGGCATTTCGGTTTCGGCGATGCGGATTTCCTTGCGGCCCCAGTCGGCCAGGGAAATGTCGGTAATGGCGCTATCGGCGGCGTTAAAAGCGGAATGGGTCGGGGTGCTCATGGTTGCTCCAGTGCAGATCAACATTGGGAAAACAACCACGCTAACGGACGCAAATGGGGCGCTGGCCTCACCGCACCGAAGCGTGGGCGAGCGTCGTTGCCAGACAGGCAGGGGCCGTGTGCCGCGCTGCCGCCTTTCCGAGCCTCACGCCCGGGGCCGTATGCCCGGACGCTGCAACGCTCCTCGGAAAGAGAAGCGGGCGATTGTAAGCGAGGCGGAAAAAACTCAGGGCGGCGGGGCCACGCGCAGCGGAATCGTCACCGGCCCGTCGTTGATCAGGTGCACCTGCATGTCGGCGGCGAACTCGCCCGTCGCCACCTGCGGGTGCGCAGCGCGGGCCTGCGCCACCAGGTAGTCGTACAGCCGCTGCCCCTCCTGCGGGCTGGCGGCCTGGGTAAAGCTGGGGCGGTTGCCGCCCGAGGTGTCGGCCGCCAGGGTGAACTGGCTGACCAGCAGCAGGCCGCCGCCCACGTCCTGCAGGCTGCGGTTCATCCTGCCCGCGGCATCGGCAAAGATGCGCAGCTTGAGAACCTTGGCCAGCAGCTTGTCGGCCTGCTGTGCGGTGTCGCCTTGTTCGGCACAGACCAGGGCCAGCAGCCCGGGGCCGATCTGCCCGACCACCCGCCCGGCCACTTCCACCCGGGCGCTGCGCACCCGTTGCAATAGGGAGTACATAGTTTTTCTGAGGTTGTGGTGACAACGCTACTTAATATAAACACTAGGTTTATATCAAGCCCACGACCCCGGAAATCAGCTATAAACCGCGCCATGCAACAAGGGCACGCGGCGGACCACACGCAACCAGCGCAAGCATCTCACCACGCACCGACCGCAGCAGTACAGTCTTCACTGCTTCGCTCGGTAGCGGATGCCATGCCTGCCCAGATAGCCTATTTCGAGGCGCCCGGCCTGCGCTGCCTGTTTGCCAACGAACGCTACGCCAAAGCCTGCGGCCACCCCAGCGGCGAGGCCTTGCTGGGCCGGACCCTGCAGGAGATCCTGCCGCCGCCGGTGTGGCAGAACAACCGCCACCACCTTGAACAATGCCTGGCCGGCGTGCCGCAGCACTACAGCCTGCCGACGCAAGGCAGCCGTGGCGATACCCGGATGCTGGAAATGCACCTGGCGCCCCATGTCGAGAACCATGTCGTGCTGGGCGTGTTCCTGCTGGTGTCCGACATGACCCACAGCTGGCGTGCCGAGCAGGCGGCGCGGGCCAGCCAGGAACGGCTGGACAAATTCAACGCGGCTTCGGAAGAAATCATCATCTTCCACCAGAACGGCACCATTCTGGATGCCAACCAGGCGGCCGAGCGGATCACCGGCTACAGCGTCGAGAGCCTGCGCGGGCGCAGCATCTTCGATCTGGTGCACCCTGACGACCGGGTGCGCACCATGGGGTACGCCCGCCAGAACTACGAGGACCCGTACGAGGTCACGATCGTGCGCCGTGACGGGCGCTGCATCGACGTCGAAGTGACCGGGAGAAGCCTGTCCCAGGCCGACGGCACCACCCAGCGCATCGTGGTGGCCCGCGATATTTCGGTGCGCAAGCAGGCCCAGGCGCAAGCCGTCTTCATGACCCAGCACGACCCGCTCACCGGGCTGCCCAACCGCCAGCACCTGCTGCGCTACACCGAACAGACCCTGCACCGGCTGGCCGAGCAGCAGCGGCAGGCGGCGCTGCTGTTCATCAACCTGGACCACTTCAAGACCCTGAACGATTCCCTGGGCTACTTTGCGGGCGACGAGGTGCTGCAAGCCATGGCTCTGCGCCTGAAGGCGAACATCGGCGCAGAGGATTTCGTCGCCCGGCTGGGCAACGATGAATTCGTCGTGCTGGTCACGCAGGTCAGTAATCGCCAGGAGGCCAAGGCCGTTGCCGAAAAACTGCTGGTGTCCATCCACGCCCCGCACGCACTGGCGGGGATGCCGATTTCACTCACGCCTTCCATCGGCATCAGCCTGTTCCCCGAGCACAGCCGCAAGTCCGAAGAGCTGCTGCGCCAGGCCAATCAGGCCATGCTGGTCGCCAAGGAAAACGGCGGGGCCAATACCCAGGTCTATGCCCCGTCGATGGACGGCAGCGTTCCCTACGAAGAGCTGGTGCTGGAGCGCCAGTTGCGCGAAGCCATCGAGCAGAACCAGCTGGTGCTGCACTACCAGCCGCAGCTGTGCTTGAAAACCAATACCCTGGCCGGTTTTGAAGCGCTGGTGCGCTGGAACCACCCGCAACGCGGCATTGTCGGGCCGGACAAGTTCATTGCCTTTGCGGAAAAGCGCCGCCTGATCTCCGGCATTGGCCGCTGGGTGCTGTTCGAGGCCTGCCGCCAGCTCAAGGCCTGGCACGACGCCGGGCTGCCCAAGGTGCCGGTGGCGGTGAACATCTCGCCGCTGGAACTGCGCCAGCGCGACGTGCTGGCCGACATCGAGCTGGCGCTGAAAACCACCGGCCTGGCTCCGCAGTACCTGGAAATCGAAATCACCGAATCGGTGCTGATGCAGCAGTCCAGTCCTGCGCACAGCATCCTCAAGGCCCTGCGGGCGCTGGGCGTGCACATTGCCATCGACGATTTCGGCACCGGCTACTCGTCCCTGGCCTACCTGAAGCGCTACCCGATCGACAAGCTCAAGATCGATCGTTCCTTCCTCACCGACACCCCGCACAACGCCGACGACGTGGCCATCGTCACCGCCATCATTCAAATGGGCCGCAGCCTGCAGCTCAAGGTGCTCGCCGAAGGCGTCGAGCAGGACGCGCAGCAGGCCCTGCTGCGCAGCCTGGGCTGCGATCTGATGCAGGGCTTCGGCCTGTCCCGCCCCCTGCCGGCGAATCTGGTGCAAGCCTGGTGGCAAAGCTGGGGCACCCAGCCGCTGTTTGCCTGACAAAAAAGAACAGCCTCCTTGCGGAGGCTGTTTCGATTGCGGCAGCGCGGTTACGCCGATCTGTGATCGGTTCTGAACCTACGCCACTGCCGCGCACTCCTGGCGCAGCAGGGCGGCGGCTTCGCGGGCGGCGACGCGGCCTTCGTCGGTAGGGATGACCCAGATTTCGATGCGGCTGTCCGGGGCGTGGACGGCCCAGGCGTGCTTGCCATCGGCATCGCGGTTGCGCTGCGGGTCGATGCGCAGGCCCGTCCAGGCCAGGCGCTCGCACACCTGCTCGCGCAGCACGGCGTCGTTTTCACCGATGCCGCCGCTGAAGGCGATCACATCCAGCCCGCCCAGGCAGGCTGTCAGCGCCCCGGTTTCCCGGATCACCCGGTGGGTGAACTGGTCGATGGCGCGGACGGCATCGGCCTGGCCTTGCGCGGCGGCCTCGCGCAAGGTGCGCATGTCGGCGGAGATGCCGGAGACACCCAGCAGCCCGGACTGCTTGTAGAGCAGTTTTTCGATGCGCTTGGCATCCCAGCCCTGCTCCAGCAGGTAGAGCAGCACCCCGGCATCCAGGCTGCCGCTGCGCGTGCCCATCATCAGGCCGTCGAGGGCAGAAAAGCCCATGGTCGTGGCCACGCTGATGCCGCCGACGGCAGCGCACAGGCTGGCGCCGTTGCCCAGGTGGGCCATGACCACGCGGCCCCGGCCACGAATGGTCTGCTGCTCCAGCACCGACATGATGTATTGGTAGGACAGGCCGTGAAAACCGTAGCGGCGCACGCCTTCGTCCTGCAGGAACTTGGGCAGCGCAAACGCGTAGTCCACTTCGGGCATGTGGGCGTGAAACGCCGTGTCGAAGCAGGCGATCTGCGGCACCTGGGCAAATGCCTGGCGGAACTGGCGGATGCCTTCCAGGTTGTGCGGCTGGTGCAGCGGCGCCAGGGAGTTGAAGCGCTCCAGTTGCGCCAGCACGGCGTCCGTCACCGCGACGCTGGCGCTGAAGACGCCGCCGCCATGCACCACGCGGTGGGCGACGGCATCCAGCCCCTGCGCCTCGGCCAGTTCCTGCACCAGGGTGCGCAGGCGGGCCAGTGCTACTTGAAAAGGAGCTTCTCCCGCAGGTACGGTCAGCGTTTCCTCGTGTTTTCTTCCTTGGTGCTTCCAGCCCAGGCAGGGCTGGCCGCCGGGTTCCAGTCCCTGGAAGTTGCCCGATACCGTATGCGGCAGGACTTGCCCTCCTTCCAGGGGGTGCAAGGAAAATTTCAGTGAGGACGAGCCTGCATTCACCGCCAGAATTGCCATCGCTGTGCTCCTTGCCGTTAGCCTTGTTTCCAGGCGTTGGCCTGGGCCTTGCGCCGCTGGTCGTGCGCAGCCAGCACGGCCAGCACGGTGGAGGCGACCCGGGCCAGCGGGCCGTCGGCGCGGCTGGTCAGGGCGATCGGCACGCGGGCGCCCAGCACCAGCCCCGAGCCGTTGGCCCCGGCCAGGTATTCGAGCTGCTTGGCGATCATGTTGCCGCTTTCCAGGTCCGGTGCGGCCAGGATGTCGGCCTGCCCGGCCACTGGCGAGACGATGCCCTTGATGCGGGCCGCGTCCGGCGAGATGGCGTTGTCGAAGGCCAGCGGGCCGTCCAGCAGGCCGCCGGTGATCTGGCCACGGTCGGCCATCTTGCACAGGGCGGCGGCGTCCAGCGTCGAAGGCAGGCCGGGCGAGACGGTTTCCACCGCCGAGAGCAGGGCCACCTTGGGCTGCTCCACCCCCATGACGTGCAGGAAGTCAATGGCGTTCTGGATGATGTCCGCCTTCTCCAGCAGCGTGGGCTTGATGTTGATGGCCGCATCGGTAATCACCAGCGGCTTGTCGTACAGCGGCACGTCGAAGCGGAAGACGTGCGACAGGCGCCGCCCGGTGCGCAGCGCCGGCTGGGCCAGCACGGCCTTGAGCAGTTCGTCGGTGTGCAGGCTGCCCTTCATCAGGATTTCGACTTCCTTGCGGGCGGCCATCTCGGCGGCCAGTTGCGCGGCGGCGTGGCTGTGCTCCACCGAAATGATTTCCGCGCCTTGCAGGTTGATGCCCGCTTCTTCGGCCACGCGGCGGATGCGCCCTTCGGGGCCGATCAGCACTGGCTGGATCAGACCGTGGTTGGCGGCATCCATGGCGCCGGAGAGCGAGCCGGCATCGCAGGGATGCACCACCGCGCAACGCACGATTTCCAATGCCTGCACCTTGTCCAGCAGGGCGTTGAACCGCGCTTCGGGGTCGAACAGCTGGATGCTGGGCGCCTGCACGCGCTGCACGCGCACTTTCTGCGTGGGCGGCATCAGGTTGGCTTCGCCCTTGAGCACTACTTCGCCTTGCTGGTTGGTGACCTGGCAGTCGAGCTTGATGCGCTTTTTCTCGTCGTTCTTCTCCGACACCGTGGCCAGCACGGTCAGCGTGTCGCCGATGCGCACGGGCTTGGTGAACTTCAGCTCCTGGCCCAGGTAGATCGTGCCGGGGCCGGGGAACTGGGTGCCGAACAGGGCCGAAATCAGCGCCGCGCCCAGCATGCCGTGGGCGATCACGCCGTGGAACATGGTGGCGTCGGCGTATTCCGGGTTCAGGTGGGCGGGGTTGATGTCGCCGGAGACGGCGGCAAACGCCTGGATGTCCTGCAGCGTGACGGTGCGCACCAGGCGGGCGCTTTGGCCGACGGACAGTTCATCGTAGGTGACGTTTTCCATCCACAGGCCGTCGTTGGCGGTGGTTTCAGTATTCATGGGAAAGCTTCCTTGGGGGTGGAAAGAAGGGGCTGCGCGGCAGCCCCGCTGGGGCAGTCGCGGTGCTGGGGCGCTGCCGTCAATCCATGGCGTGGACGCCGGCGTCCACGTAAATCGTCTGGCCGCTCATGCCGCTGGCGGCGTCCATGCACAGGAAGGCGCTCAACTGTGCGATTTCTTCCAGCGTGACCAGGCGCTGCAGCGGCGCCTTGGCCTGGGCAGTGGCCATGAGCTGGTCGAACTCGGCAATGCCCGAGGCGGCACGGGTCAGGATGGGGCCGGGAGAGACGGCGTGCACGCGGATGTTCTGCGGCCCCAGCTCCATGGACATGTAGCGCACCAGCGATTCCAGCGCGGCTTTCACCGGGCCCATGACGCCGTAGTTGGGCACCACTTCGCCCGAGCCAAGGTAGGTCATCGACAACATGCTGCCGCCGGCGGGCATGTGCGGCACGCACAGCTTGGCGGCTTCGGCAAAGCTGTGGCAGGAGACGCTCATGGCGCGGGCAAAGCCCTCGCGCGAGCTGTCGACCACGTCGCCGTGCAGGTCTTCCAGCGGGGCCCAGGCGATGGAGTGGATCAGGAAGTCGATCTGGCCGAACTTGTCCACGGTATGGGCCACGACGGCTTCCAGCTCGCCCGGCTGCTCGACGTCGCAGTTGAGCAGGTCGGCCCCCACCTTGTCGGTGAGCGGCTGGACGTATTTGCGGGCCTTGTCGTTCAGGCAGGTGGCCACCACTTCGGCGCCCAGGGCGCGGAACAGCTCGGTGCAGCCCCAGGCGATGGAACGGTCGTTGGCGATGCCCAGGATGAGGCCTTTTTTGCCAGCCAGGCTGAAGGGGGAAGTTGCAGTCATCAATACTCCTTGGTGATGAATTCCGATTTTCAATCCGACGATTTTCATGCTGGCGTACGCGTCAGGCGTGGCACTTTCGTGCATTCGCCAGCTTGGAACCGGGATAAAACGCTGAACCTGAGAAGAAATAAATCGGGAAAGGTTACTTCATTAACAAAATGAAGCAAAACAGCGGATTCTCAGGAGAAACCCTAGTTGTCACAAGTCTTTCCAACTAACCTTTAGTTTCACTCGGGTTTAAGTAACGCAGGCGTCCTGGACGGCCAGCGAAATTGACTAGGATGCGCGTTTGTTCAACCTCTTGCAGGAACCCCTATGCAAATTCAAACCGTAGGCATCATCGGCGCTGGCACCATGGGCAATGGCATCGCCCAGGCGTGCGCCACCTCGGGCCTCAACGTGGTGATGGTCGATATCTCCGACGCTGCCGTGCAAAAAGGCGTGGCCACCGTGGCCGGCAGCCTCGACCGCCTGATCAAGAAAGAAAAAATCACCGCTGCCGACAAGGATGCCGCCCTGGCCCGTATCCAGACCTCGACCGACTACGCCGCGCTGAAAACGGCCCAGATCATCATCGAGGCAGCCACCGAGAACGAGGCGCTGAAGGTCAAGATCCTGCAGCAGGCCGATGCCCTGGCTGCGCCCGAGGCGATCATTGCCTCGAACACCTCGTCCATCTCCATCACCAAGCTGGCCGCCGCCACGGGCCGCGCCGACCGGTTCATCGGGATGCACTTCTTCAACCCCGTGCCGATGATGGCGCTGGTGGAAGTCATCCGTGGCCTGCAGACCTCCGACGCCACCCATGCCGCCGTGCAGGCGCTGGCCGAGCAGTTGGGCAAGACGCCGATCACGGTGAAGAACGCCCCGGGCTTCGTCGTCAACCGCGTGCTGATCCCGATGATCAACGAAGCCTTCTTCGTGCTGGCCGAAGGGCTGGCCACTGCCGAGGACATCGACGCGGGCATGAAGCTGGGCTGCAACCATCCCATCGGCCCGCTGGCCCTGGCCGACATGGTGGGCCTGGACGTGTGCCTGGCGGTGATGAACGTCTTCCTCGACCAGTTCGGCGACAGCAAGTATCGCCCCTGCCCGCTGCTCAAGGAGTACGTGGCGGCGGGCCGTCTGGGCCGCAAGACCGGGCAGGGCGTTTACAGCTACTGATCGGACGTGGCATGAACCGGGCCTGGCCCGGTTTTTTTGGTGTCGTTCCTTTAAAAAAAGGAGCTTGCTCCGCTGATGAATAAACAAAATAAATATCTTTCATATTTTAAAATGTTTATCTATCAGTGGTTGCAGCTCCTTTTTTAATTTCTTCAACCCATCCGAAAACATCGTTCCGTCGCCGTCAATCCTGCGGCTGCGGCATGGGCCGTGCCCCGGGCAGCACCGGGGCCAAGTCGGCAGCAGCCAGCCCGGCCAGCAGCGCCCGCCCGTCGGGCAGCACCCGGAATTCGCCAAACCGCGCCGCCGCCAGGGGCGTGCCTTGCCCTTCGGGGAAGAAGAAGGCGTCCGTCACCACCACCCAGCGTCCCTTGAGCAGCTTGAGCGGCAGCAATACCGCGCCTGCCTGCGGCACCTCGCCGGGCTGGGCCAGGCGCTGGATGTCGGCCACGCCCCGGGCATCGAGCCGGGCCAGCACCAGCACGTGCGAGAGCAGGGGCTGGCGTTCTTGCTGCGTCTTGATCTGCGCGGTGACTGCGGCGGGGAGGGCAAAGCGCAGCGCCATGTAGTCGCCCTGCATCAGCGAGCGCGGGTCTTGCGGCTGCAGGGGCAGGTAAATTTTCTGTCCGTGCGCCAGCACCGCCTCCTTGCGCTGCACGTCCCACTGCACCAGGCCCAGCGCCGCCGCGCCCGTCAGGGCCAGCACCAGGGCCACCGGCCAGGGTGTGCGCAGGGCGGCTGGCACGGTCTGCCCCGGTGGCCGTGGGCTGCGCAGCCACCACAGTGCCAGGAGCATGGCCACGCCCAGGATGCCCAGGGCAGCCGCCTTGTCACGCAAGGGCCATTGCAGGGCGTAATAGAAATTGCCCAGTTCCAGCAGGGCGACGGCCAGCGCCAGCCAGAGCAGCCGCCAGCGGCCCGTCCCGGCGGCAAAGCTGGCCAGCATGGCGATCACCCCCATCGACGGCACCCCCAGGCAGGCGGCCAGGGCGGCGGCGTACACCAGCCACAGCACGCCCCGGCGCGGCCAGCGTTGCAGCAGCCAACCGGCGCTGATCAGCACGGCCCCGGCTTGCAGTGCGTTGTGCCAGTGCCAGGCCCACAGCAGGGCTTGTCCGGCCTGCGGGTCGTCCGCCGAGCCTCGCGCACCCAGCACCACATACCGCAGGACGATTTGCAGGGCCAGTGCCAGCAGCAGCCCCACGGCGGCGCTTTCCAGCACATCGCGCACCTTGGCGGCCCAGGGCCGGGTCAGCCAGCGGCCCTCGCAATGCGCCCACACGGCCCACGCGCCCGCCAGCAGCAGGGTGTGGCGCGGCCAGCTCTCCCACAGGGAAAAGACGGAACCCAGGTAGGGCAATCCTGTGCCCTGCGCAGCGGCCCAGGGGGGCAGGAACAGGAAGGTCCAGCTGGCCAGCACCCCCAGCAGGCGGCGCAGCCATGCCTGGGGCACCGACCAGATCAGAACGCATTGGAAGGCCAGCAGGCTGGCCGTGACCGTTCCCAGCGCTTCGTCGGCACGGGCACCCAGAAAGAAGGCCCATAGCCATAGCGCCTGGGCGGCCAGCAGCAGGCTGAAGCCCAACTGCTCGGCAAACAGGGCCTGGCTGCTGCGCAGCAGCCCGAGTGCCGCTGCCGCCAGCACCATGCTGGTCAGCAATGCCCCGCTGAAGGAGGACAGTGAGGCGCCCAGCAACATGGCCAGGAAGATCAGAAACGGCCACAACACCAGTTGAGCGCCGGCAAAACTGAGCAGCAGGACGATCCACGACGGGGTGGGGGCGGTTGTCGGGGGAAGGGTATCGGCGGGCAGCAAACCTTCGGCCTGGGCACGGCCCCACCATGGGGGCGTCGGTGTTGGTCGCGTCATCGGGCATCCTCCTGTTGCAAGCGGTAAAGCCAATGGGCGCTGCCGCCGACGCTGAGGGCGATGAGCAGGGTCATCACCGCAAGCCCTTCGGTAGATCGGGTGTGCATCTGCTCAAACAGCACCTGCCCTACCGCTGTCAGCCACAGCACGTTGGCTGCCATCAGGGCCAGCCCCAGCACCACCAGGTTGCGCCACCGCCAAGCCTGGGCCAACACCCCTGCCACGCCGATGCAAACCCAGAAATACAGTGCCCAATCCGCGTTGAAAAGGAACAAGGCGGTAACACCGGCCCCCGTCCATGCCGCCAGCGCCAAGGCGGCGCCGAGCACGCGGGTGATCGTCGGCTGCGTCACTGCCGCCCAGGGCAGATGGGGCAACAGCAAGGGCAGCAGCCATACCGGCAGCCACAGCAGCCATTGGGTGCGGGGCAGCATTTGCGTCGACCCGAAAGATCCCCAGGTGGTGGCCATCCAGAATGTCAATCCCATCGCTGCAATCAGCAGCCACAGCGCCCACAGCCCATCGCTGCGGGCGACTACCGCCCACGGCAGTGCCAGAGCAGCCCAGAGGGCAAACAACTGCCAGGCATCGGCCCCGGTCTGGTAGGTCTGCCCCACAAAGGCCAGCAGCCCGCCCAGTGCCAAAGTCGCCAGCAGCAGCGCGGCAGTGCGTAGCTGCGCCAGCGCCAGGGCGGCCAGCAGGGGCAGCAGCACGGCGGCCTGCAGCACGTGCAGCTTGAAGCTGCGTGTCTGCTCCGGCCACTGCGCGGCAATCCAGAAAATCAGGCCGCCGCCCAGCAGCAACGCGGCCACAACGACGAGGCCTTGCCACAGCCTGGCGGCCCAATCGGCGGGCGGCTGTTCCTGGGCGTGTACGGCCAATTGCCGGGCCTGTGCGGGCGAGAGCTGAAAGTGGCGCACCAGTGCGTACAGATCGGTGGGAGCGGGCATGGGATCGTCCTTTCCCGTCAGCAGCGGCCAAATGCCTGGCATTCCGGCACCAGGTTGCCCTGTGCATCACGCCATTGCAAGGGCGCCGTAGCCGGGGAGGGTGCAGGAGCCGTGGCGGCGTTGTCCGGTGCCACGGGGGTTGCGTGGGTTGGCCGGGGGCGATCCGGATCGTGCAGCACGGTCGAGCTGCCCACCCCGGCACCGAC
>CABIIJ010000091.1 GCA_902175065.1 uncultured Comamonas sp.
AAGAGCCATAAACTGCAGCCCAGCATGAGCCGACGGGGCAACTGCCATGACAACGCTGTCGCAGAGAGTTTCTTCCAGTTGCTCAAACGTGAGCGCATCCGCCGTAAAACCTATGCCACCCGGCAAGCTGCCCGCAGCGATGTCTTCAACTACATCGAAATGTTCTATAACCCCAGACGTCGTCATTCCAGTGCTGACGGCCTGCCGCCTGCCGAGTTTGAGCGGCGTCACTTCCTGAGGCTCCAAGGCGTCTAGGAAATCCTGGGCGATTCACCTGGGCCGGGTCAGCCGGTGCTCTATGCCCAACTCCTGGCACAGTCGGTCAAACTCATGGTTGCCACTGGGATCACGTTCCCTGCTGGCAAACAGGCGGTCCGTGAACTCCTTGCCGTTGTCGGTCAGCAGCCTGTTGATTCTGATTGGGCAGGCCTTGTGTAATGCCCTCAGGAAGGCCTGCGCACTGGCTGCTGTCTTGTTGGCCTTCAGCTGCACGAACACCCACCGCGTGGCCCTGTCGATGGCCACGAACAGGTAGCGCCTGCTGCTCTCGTCCTGCATTTGGGGTAGGTACTTCACATCCATGTGCACGTAGCCCGGCTCGTAGCTCTTGAAGACCTTGTGCGCGGGCTGTGGCTCCTGGGGCTTGAGGGCGTTGAGGTTGCCCGCTCCATGGCGGCGCAAGCACCGGTCCAGGCCCGAGCGGGAGACATGGGGACAGATGAACTCGCGCGTAACGGCCAACAGATCATCCAGGGGCAGCAGCAAGGTGCGCCGCAGGTGGACTACCACGGTCTCTTGCGCAGGCGTGAGCACGGTCTGCAGGCGGTGGGCCGTGTGCGAGCGGTCACCAAAGACAGAGCGCTTCTTCCATTTGTAGACGGTCTGCTCGGTGATGCCATAGCGCTGGGCCAGGGCACTGGCGGTCTCGTCGCTGGCCGCGATCTCGGCACGCACTGCAGGCGTGGTGCGAGCGTTCTTGTGCAAGGCAATCAGCATGGCTTCACTCCCGAGGTCGATTGCAGGGACTCTATCAACTCTTGCAGAACCGCTCGGGCTATGAAGAGGGGATAGCGCTTTGAGTCTATGCAATCGTCCGGGATGCGACAGCTAAGGAATGAGATGAGCGATGGCTGCTTCTGGCCGATAGTACCCTCTGGACATCTTCCCCGATAGCTTCCGGTCGTCACGAGCACAAAAATCAGGCTTCGATCAACAGTAAGGAGTCGATCATGGAAACTCGTAAACATCCGCATCGGGAAGCTTGGAACAAGGGGAAGTTGGTTGGCCAGAAGGCACCGCTCAAACTCAAGGATATCTGGGCGATCCGCATCCATCTACAAAATGCGCACGCCGTGCGTGACCTCGCCATGTTCACCTCGCGATCGACAGCAAGCTCCGAGGTTGCGACCTCGTCAGTCTGCGGGTGCGCGACGTGACGCACGGAAACCAGATACTCTCACGCGCGATGGTCGTGCAGCGGAAGACGTGCAGTTCGAACTGACCGAGCCTACACGCACGGCCGTGGCAGCCTGTATCGCGAAAGTCGGCCTGAGGCCAGAAAACTTCCTCTGTCCGAGCCGGCTGCACAGCTACCCGCATGTCTCCACCAGGCAGTACGCGAGGATCGTCGAGCGCTGGGTGGTAGTGGCCGGCCTTGATCCGTCCGCCTACGGTACGCACTCCATGCGGCGCACGAAGGCGACGCTGATCTACAAGCGAACGAAGAATCTGCGAGCAGTCCAACTCCTGCTGGGCCACTCAAAGCTTGAATCGACGGTGCAGTACCTGGGTACCGAGGTCGATGATGCCTTGGAGATCTCTGAGCAGACCGAGATCTGACCTTGGCGAGGCCGCTCGCCGAGCATCTTCGATATGACGGGCAGCCGCTTACGGCCGCGATGCGGAAAGGGTACTATCGGCCAGAAGCAGCCGACCACCGCGCACTACCTAGCGGCGGTTTGAGGCTGATCTGAGTCATTCGTGCCCGGCGGTTCAAGCAGCCGCTGCGATCATCGCCGGCCTTTCGGCGGGCAGCAGCTAGTATGACCGCTCGCATAAACTATTCCGATCGTTGAGGGAGGATTACGTGAGTCAAAGAATTGAGCCCGCACCTTCGGTTCTTTCACATGTTGCTGATCTTGCACTACGGCTCCACCAAGAAAGGCAGCCAGAGCTTCGTTTGGATCTGTCAGCCGGGCAGATATTGAAAGAGCTCGATTTGCCGAAGGGCTGCAAGTTGATAGGTGGGGCGATCGAGTTTGAATCATTCGAAGTGCGCAACACGATCGTTGCGGCCGCCGTTTACCAGCGTCTTAGCCTCACATCTGAGATTGACGCCAACGCGCTGTTCGAACGCGCCTACGAGCTGTGGTGCAAGGAGATCGGGCGTAGCGACCAGGCATCAGGGCGCTTGCTCGCACTTGCAGCCGGGAGCGTCGATGTGCTCGCCACGGGGGCACGACGGATTCGATCTGGTTCAAATGTATTCGACGTTTTACACCTCGTCGAAGCTGCCCTCCCTTACCTGGAAGACCTCGCGGCGCCATCAATCATCGACCTAATTGCCGCAAAATATGAACCGACCAAGAACGACATGGTCGCCGGGGCGATTAACGGAGCCCTAGAAAGGTGGCTTGAAAAGAGGCCAAGCGTCGCGCTGGAGCTACATGACAAAGTCCTCGAAAACCTGTCTGAGGCGACCTCTAGCTTGCTGGGCAACGCGATCGTCGCATTATCTAAATCCGATTATGCCGCCGGCGTTGAAATGGCCAGGACTGATACTCGATCCGACCTACTCATGCAGGCACAGGTCGGCACTTGGACATTGGGACGCTTGCTCCTGGATGAACGCGCGCCACCGGAAGCGATCAACATCGTGGTAGAGGCCGTGATCGACCTAGTCCGGGGCGAGCTTCCGGACCTCAGGTCGCAGGCAATCAGAGCTTCGGTTAGCGCAATGCACACAACCGCAGCGTTCGACTCTCTCCTGCAAAGCCTGGCTGAAGTCGGCGACCAAGACGTGCTCTGTGCCGCCGCCTCGGCCCTATTCTTCAAGAGCAAAGAAATTCGTGAGCGTGGCCTCACACAACGCTGGCTCCAGCTGCTAACGGCGTTAAAGCCCGAGTTCAAAGGTGCGATCCGAGACTTGGATTACGCACTATCACAGCTGCTGTCCAATCCGGCAGATGCAGAGATAGTCGTGGCGACACTAGGACAATGGGTCGCCAATCATGGCCAACCAATCTCTATCGACTCGAGCACGGCCGAACTCTTCAACGACACGCTTCGCACGCTTTCCAGTCTGGAGGAAAACTGGTCATCGCTGGTGACGGATTGGTTGCTGAGCGATCGGCAAGCACACGCTGCGGCGTTGGCTGCGATCCTCAACCAATTCAGCCACCATTCGGTAACGGATATCAAACTCGACAAGAGCCGCCTGGACGAGCTTTCAACTGATGGCCTTTTATTCCTCGCCAGACGCATACTCGGCTATGTCCATGACAGAGCACAGGTGACATCGCTGGCCTTGTCAATGCTTCAGTCAAACGACGCGGAGAAACGTATATATCCGGTACTGCGCCCGCTGCTTGTCGAAGAGATCGGCTATGACTATCCAGGAACTACGGCCGATGCTCTACACAAGGCGGCACAGGAGATATCATCAGAAGGCAATCAAGAGTTCTTGCGTGCGGCAGCAGGTGCCATCAGCCAGGTCACTGGAGCGCAGAACGCTTTGCCTTCAATCAATGAACTTCGACCGCCCACAAGGCTGCGCAGGCTTTTTTCTCGAGCACGCGCGAAGCAGATGGACAAATCGTTCGAAGAGGCGAACAAGAACTCAAACTTGCGACAAATTGCCACTCATATCCCCCTCAAAGCGGGAGCGGGGACTTTCAATTACCGAGACTCCAGCTACGGCCCATCGACGACGCTCTCATCAGTGTCTCATTCGATCGAACTGCCGAGACGCGAGGTTTTTGACCCGATCGGTAACTCGATTCGTCATCTAGGGTTTCGGCTTGCCAAGCGAGACGAGCCATGAGATTGATTATTTCTCAGTTCCTACGCACATTGCGGGAGCGTGACGAATTCGATCGACTGCTACCCGACCTGCTTTTGGCGATGGGCTACGTTCCTCTTGCGAAGCCCCAGACCGGTGTTCGGCAATATGGTGTCGACTTGGCTGCCGTAGGCAAGTCGCTCGTAGACGGCGTGGACGAGATGGTTCTGCTGGTCATTAAGCAGGGGGATCTTGGACGGCGCGATTGGGACAACGGTGAACCGACTTCAGTTCGCCCCAGTCTCAATGAAGTGTTGGACATCTACCTGACGAAGCTTGTGGCACCGGAACACAGCGAACTGCGAAAGACCGTAATTCTCGCTACAACCGGGGATCTGAAGCAGGACGTCGAGATGAATTGGACGGCGTTCAAAGAACTGAACGCCACAAGAGCAAACTTCGAATTCTGGGGGGCGGATCGAGTGTCTGACCTAGTTGAGCGATACCTGCTCGATGAGAACCTCTTTGCGCCAGGCGATCGAACCGATCTTCGGAAATCACTTGCATTGGCCGCAGACCCCGAGTATGACTTCCGTGACTTGAATCGCCTGCTGCTTCGGCAGCTGGGCCTGACGGCCGATGGCAAAGCAGCGGAGTCGGACATCAATCTCAAGCAATTACAGAAGGCTTTCCGACGCTCGCACCTCGCGGCACAAATCTGTGCGCGATGGGCCCAAGCAGACGGGGACTCACGACAAGCACTTTGGGTCAATGAGCGAGCCCTTCTATGGGCATGGCACAGGGCGCAACTCGTAAATGCCGACGACCGATCCAAGCTCCATCCAGCGATCGCCGGAATGTGGGTTTCGTACATCCAGGCTGCGGCGCGATATTTTGAAGTGATAGGCCCACATCTTTATGTGCGCGATGGCATGGCCGGGTATGGCAGCGAGGGGGCTGCGTTTGCCGTAGTCCTCTTTGAGCACATAGGCCTTGTTAGCACAGTAGGTCTTGCCTGCGGCCTCAAGCAAGGCAACAGCGAGGAGGAGAACGCAACCATCAGCGCCAATGTCTCCGCGGTGGCAGATGGTCTGTGCGCACTCGTCGAGAACCATGGAGCAAGTGCTTCACCGCGCCTTGACCGGCACATCATTGACATATCTCTGGCGCTTATGTTTCTGATGCTTGCAGGACGACGCGAGCAGGCCAAGAGCTGGGTTGCGGAGATTGCTAAACGTCTGGACTACTGCCTCAAGATACGTGCAAGGTTCCCTGTTTCTTCGGACTCACTCGAAGATCTGGTGGAACTGGAAGTTAACCCGAAAGACGTCGGGTTGGTACAGAAGCTGATGCGCACGTCTTGGTCACTTGCGACAGTTGCAGCATGGTGTGTGATCTTGGACCTGGAAGAGCACTACGCAGCACTTTCGCAAGGTGTCTCAGGGTCTTATAAGGATGTTTGCGCCCAACTGTGGCATCCGACCAGTAACTGGCCCACGCACTGGTACTTCGGTGGATCGTTGAACCACGGGGAAACTGAGGCGCCATACGCGCTACCATCAGAAATTGCCAAAATGCGTCAACGGATGACCGATTTCATGAACCTAAAGGACTATGACTGGGTTGAGTCATCACCGAGCCATGAAGTAGGCATCTGGGCCATCGATTTCATCGCCTGCCGGCACTTTCGAACACCGGTCCCGGCATCGGCATGGTATCGGCTCATAAACTTGAATTCCCAACAGAGTCTGGAGCCGTAGTTAAGATGGCGGCCACCTGCACATCGACGAAGAGCAATGACCAGTACGGGTAGGTCGCCCAAATGGCCGCAGAGCTGCAACGTGCAGTCATCCGCTCCCGTCATTCCAGACGACTGCTATCGCTGCAAAGCGAAAATTGGCATCTCCCGTATGGGCACTGATATTGAGCGATATCAGACGGATTTCATGCGAATACTCAGTTACCTAGTCCGCCCTGAACAACTCCCAAGTCGTTGGTCTGATTGGCAGTTCTTCGGATTGATCGGCGCAGGATTTACAAGGTATGGTTTCGCCAGCACCTGTTTTCTTGCAAATTCCCCCGAGGATTCCGATAGGCCCGAAGCCTTCGCAGCCGCAGTCCGGTGAGTTGTTCCGCCCACGACTGGACGAGCAGATCAACATGTAGCACCCGCTGGTCAGGCTGGCGGCGCTGATCGACTGGGCCGAGATCGAACGCACGTTCGTGGCCTCGTTCACTTGCGGCCGTGGCCGGCCCGCCTTGCCAGCGCGTCTGGTCGCCGGGGTGCTGTACCTTCAACACACCTTCGATGCCTCCGATGAAGCGGTGGTGGGCACCTGGGTGGATGATCTTGCCCCCGTAGTTCCGGACACCATCCAGTCGCTAAGTTAGCCCTGATGGGCGGGGTGATTCTGCCGTCGTCGGAACTCCCTGGGCGACATCATCTTCAAACTCGAATGCGGGTGGATTTCGTTGAAGTGCTCGAACGCACCCGGCAATTGCGCCAGCACCGTCGGCGCGTCACGCAGGTTCATACGGCTCATGTAGTCGCGCTTGAAGGTGTTGACGAAGCTCTCGGCCATGCCGTTGCTCTGCGGGCTACACACGGGCGTGTTGATCGGTTTCAAGCCCAGCGATCTAGCAATGCCACGCGTCTCGTGCGTGATGTAGGCGCTGTCGTTGTCGGTGAGGAACTCCAATTCACGCTCCCGGGGCACGGCTTCAACCGTGCCAAAGCGCCGCTCTACGGCTTCCACCAGCATGTCGCGCACAGGCTCTCCCGCAAGTCCCTTGCCCTCCCAAGCTCGCCAGGCCAGGATCTCCCGGTCGCAGCAGTCCTTGGTGAAGGCGGCTGTGACCGTCTCGCCCGAATCGCACTTGATCTCAAAGCCGTCAGAGCACCAGCGCATGTTGCTCATCGGCACACTGACCTGGCCATCGTGAATACGGCTCGAATGCCGTCGCTTGGGCGCCTTCGGCAACAGCAGTCGATGCTGCACCATGACCAGCGCCGCCTGCGCTGGTCTCGGGTGATGACCTCAATCGTCTCTGTATGCCTAGTCATACGCACAGATCTATGCCTATCTCGAAGATAAGCGATGGATCGTGTCTGGAGATTCAGGGGGCTATCTCAGTGGAGAACCCGTACTGGCAGTTCTTTTGCGGCGAGACCTACCTGCAGACCGAGGCGCCCATCGATCCGTCGAGCCTGACGCGCTGGAGAAAGCGCATTGGGGAGGAAGGCGTGGAGACGCTGCTGGCGGCCAGCATCGATGCCGCCCGGCGTGTCGGCGTGATCCAGAAGGCCAGCACGCAGCAGGTGATCGTGGACACGACTGTCATGCCCAAAGCCATCGCCCATCCCACCGACAGCCGGCCGCGTGCACCGCGAGGTGGCCCGCCAACTGCACATGTTGCCCGAAGCGGCCAAGGCCAAGGTGCAGGATCTGCTAGAGCACACCGGCCGCATCCTCACCCAGCGCACCAAGGACAAAAACAAGCTGTATGCCCTGCACGCGCCAGAGGTCGAATGCATCAGCAAAGGCAAAGCCAGGACGCCGTACGAGTTCGGCGTGAAGGTCAGCATCGCCACCACGTTGAAGGAAGGCCTGGTGGTGGGCATGCGCTCCATGCCAGGCAACCCCTACGACGGTCACACCCTGGCCGAGACGCTGGAGCAAGTGGGCATCCTCACCGGCACGGACAGACCTCCCGCTACGGCCATCGTGGACAAGGGCTACCGAGGTGTGGAGATTGAAGGCATGCGCATCTTGCGTTTAGGGCAGCGGCGCGGCATTACCAGGACGCTCAAGGCCATGATCAAGCGGCGCAGCGCCATTGAGCCGGTCATTGAGCACATGAAGATGGACGGGCGCCTCGCTCGCAATCCACTCAAGGGTGCACTGGGCGATGCGCTGCATGCGGTGATGTGCGGCGCCGGGCACAACCTGCGCCTGATCCTGGCCGCGCTGCGGTTTTATTGCGCCCGTTTTGGTTTGTCCATGCAGGCGGTCGTCGCCGCGTTGATCGCCGTTCCGGTCGAGAACCAACCTGCCTGCGGCTGAAAACCGAATTGTTCAGGACGGACTACCTAGCCACAATTGAGTGGCCGAGGTGGGGTGATAGGTCTCAATGACGTCTGGGAGGATCGCTTGGCAGCGGCTACAGCTGCGGTCCTGGGTGCAATCAAGCTGAACGCACAAGAGCAACAAGCTCGTGTGGGTGCGGGTTGTAATAGCGCAGCGTCATCTGCAACGACCTCCAGCCCATGAGCTTTGCGAGAGCTGTGGCAGGCATCCGTGGGGCATAGCGTGAGGCAGCTTCGTGGCGTAGATCGTGAAAGCGCAGGTTTTTAATGCCAGCTCTCTCGCATGCACAAGCAAATGACGCGCCGAGCCCGTTCGAATCGTGAAAAGTGAATACGCGCCCATCAATATTTCGCGGCAGTTGGCGCAATGCTAGTTCTGCACGCTCGGAGAGTGGAACGATGCGTTTATCCCCGTTCTTCGTCAGTTCAAGGGTGATGATATGGGTGTGAAAATCTACATGCTCCCAGGTTAGCTGCGCAATCTCGCCACGCCGCATACCAGTTTCAATCGCCAGCACAACAGCACAGGCCAGGCCAATGTTTTTGCTCTTTCGGCACGCAGCCATCAGCTTAGCTTCTTCATCTGAAACAAGCCTACGCTCCCTGTGTTTTCCAGGGGAGGGCTTGCGCACTCGCATGGCCCAGTTCTCCACGGGAATCGACCATTCTTCACGAGCTGTAGTGAGAACGGCAGACAGCAAGATCAATTCTTCCCGAACGGTCTTGCCTGACACTTCTTCGCTCAGGCGCTCCTCTCTGTAATCGGAGAAATCGGCAGATTGCAGTGCGGCAAGGCGTTGAAGTGCGATAGGGTGAGCCATGAGCCGTTTGAGACGAGAGCGCTCAGGGCCTTGGCCTCGTTTTGTTGGAGTCACCTCTTTTCCGTAGCGTTCGAGAAGCTGTCCCAGTGTCGTTCGCTCTGCTTCAGAACGATCAATAAAGATGCCTCGGCGCATCTCAGATTCAATGGTCGCGGCCCAATCACGAGCGTCGCGCATGCTCTCGAAAGTTCTGACCTGCGTCGGAAACCCTACTTTGCGAATGGTTGCTTGAAACTGATGCGGACCGCGTTTGGTGAAAGTTGCCATCCCTTGTCTCCGGTTGGTTTGCCGGGAGGGGACGTCCCTACCGGGACAAGGTATAGGGAAAAGTGCAGCAAAAGTGCAGCAATAATTCCAAGAAAAACCAAAAGGGGTTACGACAACGTCGTAACCCCTTGATTTTATTGGTTGCGAGGGATGGATTTGAACCACCGACCTTTGGGTTATGAGCCCAACGAGCTACCAAGCTGCTCCACCTCGCGGTAATTGTGTATCTCTTGATCCGGCAGTGGAATACTTTTATTCCTGACGCAAAACCAAGCAAGGGGCAGATTATAACCTGTTTTTGGACGCAAAAAGTGCAGGCGCCTCGCCATTGACAAGTTTTGATGCTTATTTGCGCGTGCCTTCGCCTTCGAGCTGGGCCAGGGCGGTGGTGCTGTTAAGCGACAGCAGGCCGGCCTTGGCGTAGATGGCCAGCTTGTCGCGCGTGTCCATCAGGTCGAGGTTGCGCATGGTCAGTTGGCCGATGCGGTCGATGGGGCTGAACGGTGCGTCTTCCACTTTTTCCATCGACAGGCGCTCGGGTGCGTAGGTCAGGTTGGGGCTTTCGGTGTTCAGGATGGAGTAGTCGTTGCCCCGGCGCAGTTCCAGGGTGACGGTGCCGGTGACGGCGCGGGCCACCCAGCGCTGGGCGCTTTCGCGAAGCATGATGGCCTGGGGGTCGAACCAGCGGCCCTGGTACAGCAGGCGGCCCAGTTTCAGGCCGTTCATGCGGTACTGCTCGATGGTGTCCTCGTTGTGGATGCCGGTGACGAGGCGTTCGTAGGCGATGTGCAGCAGCGCCATGCCGGGGGCTTCGTAGATGCCACGGCTCTTGGCTTCGATGATGCGGTTTTCGATCTGGTCGCTCATGCCCAGGCCGTGGCGGCCACCGATGCGGTTGGCTTCCAGGAACAGCTCTACCGGGTCGGCAATGGCTTTGCCGTTCAGTGCCACCGGGCGGCCTTCTTCAAAGGTGACGGAGACTTCCTCGGCTTTGACTTCCACTTCCGGCTTCCAGAAGGCCACGCCCATGATGGGATTGACGATGCGGATGCCACTGTTCAGGAACTCCAGGTCCTTCGCTTCGTGCGTTGCACCCAGCATGTTGCTGTCGGTGCTGTAGGCTTTTTCGGCACTCATCTTGTAGCCGAAGCCTTCCTTGGTCATGAAGGCCGACATTTCGGCGCGGCCACCCAGCTCGTCGATGAAGGTGTTGTCCAGCCAGGGCTTGTAGATTTTCAGTTGCGGGTTGGTCAGCAGGCCGTAGCGGTAGAAGCGCTCGATGTCGTTGCCCTTGAAGGTGGAGCCGTCGCCCCAGATGTGCACGTCGTCTTCCTTCATTGCGGCTACCAGCATGGTGCCGGTCACGGCCCGGCCCAGGGGGGTGGTGTTGAAGTAGGTGATGCCGCCGGTGCTGACGTGAAAGGCGCCGGCCTGGATGGCGGCAATGCCTTCATTGGCCAGTTGCGGGCGGCAGTCGATCAGGCGGGCCTTTTCGGCGCCGTACTCCATCGCCTTGCGCGGGATTTCGTCGTAATCGGCTTCGTCGGGCTGGCCCAGGTTGGCGGTGTAGGCGTAGGGCAGGGCGCCCTTGTTCTTCATCCAGCGCAGGGCGGCGGAGGTATCCAGGCCGCCGGAGAAGGCGATGCCGACTTTCTGGCCGACGGGGACGGATTGCAGAATGGTTTCCATAAATCAACTTTCTTGCTATTTAATATATAGCTGTTTGCGCTTTGTGGATAAGCGTATAGCGGTGATTTTATTTAAATCTGTCTTGCAGATACAAAGCTGCCCGGCGGGCAAACCGGGCATTTTAGAGCCTGTTCTTCAGCTTGGCCGTCAAGGGCGTGGGCGCGGGCCTGGATGTGGCGGTCGGTCTGCTGGTGCGCCCGGCACGGCGATGGGCCGGGTACGGACATCGACCACGATGGGGATGTCTGGCTGCGGGCTGCGGTATTCGATGCTTTCGGTGCCGCCCGCAGCCGGGGCCGAGCCGTAGCTTTTGCGTCCGGGCTGCACGCTGGTGGAGGCCGGAGCCGAGCCATATTGGTGGCTGGCGCGTGGCGGTTGTACGACCACCGTCGGGCCGGGGTCGTAAGGCAGTTCGGTGGTATGGCGCCGCCCCCGGTATTCGTAGGTCACTTCGTAGCCTTGCGGCACCTCCTGCTGCACGGTGGTCGTGCGGCAGCGCTGGCGCTGCTGGGGCAGGTCGATGCAGTCTTCCTGCGGCACGCTTTCCAGCACCGTGATGGGAACGACGGAGATGACTTCGGCCAGTTCGGTCTGTACCGGCTGTGCCCAGGCCGTACCGGTCAAAAGGCACAGGCAGCACAGGGTGGCTGGTGGGAATAGGCGCATGGCACTCTCCGGGGGCGTTGCAGGTTCAATCCAGCAGGGCTCGCCAGTCTTGCGGGGCAAAGCCAATGGTGATGCCCCCCTGGGGCCACTGCACCACAGGGCGTTTGATGGCGCTGGGCTGGGTTTGCAGGAAGGCGGCGGCGCTGGCGGCGTCGGTGATGGCGGCCTGGGCGGCGGCGTCCAGCTTGCGCCAGGTGGTGCCCTGGCGGTTGAGCAGCTTCTCCCAGCCGACGGCCTGCTGCCAGCGGGCGATGTCGGTGGCGCTGGGTGCCTCCTTCTTGAAGTCGTGGAACTGGTAGTCCAGCCCCTGATCCGCCAGCCACTGGCGGGCCTTTTTCACCGTGGTGCAGTTGGGGATGCCGTAAACGTGAATGCTTGTACTGGTAGTCATGTTCGGGATGATGTCATGCTTTGCTGAGTGACAATCGCAGCCCTTATGCAAAGCACTACTTTTTCTACCCTGGCGCAGTGGCTGGAGCACTGCGAACGCATTCATCCGCAAAACATCAGCCTGGGGCTGGAGCGGGTGCGCGAAGTGGCCCGGCGTCTGCAACTGGCCATGCCCTGCCCGGTGATCACGGTGGCGGGCACCAACGGCAAAGGCTCCACCTGCGCCATGCTGGAAGCGGTGGCCCTGCAGGCGGGTTACCGGCCCGGGGTCTACACCTCGCCGCATCTGGTGCATTTCGAGGAGCGCTGCCGCGTGCATGGCGAGATCGTCGCACCCGATGACCTGTTGCCGCACTTCGCCGCCGTGGAAGCGGCCCGCCTGGAGGGCGAGGAAGTGCTGCTGACCTATTTCGAATTCACCACCCTGGCCATCCTGCGGCTGCTCAGCCAGGCGAAACTGGATGTCGCCATTCTGGAAGTGGGGCTGGGCGGGCGGCTGGACGCCACCAACATCATCGATGCCGACTGCGCCGTCATCACCAGCGTGGACGTCGACCACACGGCTTTCCTGGGGCCGGACCGCGAAACCATTGGCCGCGAGAAGGCGGGCATCATGCGCCCGGGCCGCCCGGTGGTGGTCAGCGATCCGGTGCCGCCGCAAAGCGTGATCGACCATGCGCAGGCCATTGGTGCCGACCTGTGGCGCTTTGGCGAGGACTTCAACTACAACGGCGATCCGCAGCAATGGGCCTGGGCCGGACGCGGACGGCGCTATGCCGGGCTGTCCTATCCCGCCTTGCGCGGGGCCAACCAGCTGGTGAATGCGGCGGGCGTGCTGGCGGCGTTTGAAGCACTGCGTGACAAGGTGCCCGTCACGGCCCAGGCGGTGCGCACCGGCCTGGCCATGGTCGAGTTGCCCGGGCGCTTCCAGGTCCTGCCCGGTGAGCCGGTGCTGGTGCTGGACGTGGCGCACAACCCGCATTCGGTGGCGGCGCTGGCGGCCAACCTGGGGTCGATGGGGACGACCTTCCCCGTCACCCATGCGGTGTTTGGCGCCATGGCGGACAAGGATCTGGCGCCGATGTTTGCCACCATCAGCCCGCAGATCGACCGCTGGTACTTCACCGACCTGCCCATTGCCCGTGCTGCCCAGGCCACCGATCTGCAGCAGCAATGGCGCAGCCTGGAGCCGAATGCTGCTGCCGAGGGTGCCCAGCCGCCCGAGGCCGGCGCTGCCCCGGCGGGCCTGGGCGCAGGGGTGCGCCTGAGCGTCCACCGCAACAAGCAGGAAGCGGCTGGGCAGGCCCAGGCTGCGGCGGCGCAGAAATTCAGCCAGACCTATGCGCAGCCGCAGCAGGCATTGCAGGCCGCTCTGGCTGCGGCAGGCCCGGCTGATAGAATTGTCGTTTTTGGTTCGTTTCATACGGTGGGCGAAGTGGTCAAAGACGGGCCGCCGCGCCTTCATGCCAAACACCTGGGCTAAGGCCCTTGCTACTCTGCATTTCATGGCATTTTTCAAGTTTCCCTGGTTCGGCAAGCGCAGCCAAGCGGCTGAACCAGCGCCCCTGCGCCATTCCTCCCGGGCCGCACAGGCCCAAAGCGTGGAGCAACTGCGCCAGCGGGCCCGCCATCGCCTGATGGGGGCCGCCGTCCTGATCGGCCTGGGGGTGATCGGCTTTCCGCTGTTGTTCGATTCGCAGCCCCGGCCCATTCCCGTCGATATCCCGATCGAAATCCCGGATCGCAATCAGGTAGCGCCCCTGGTCGTGCCTGGCGAGCAGGCGCAGACCCAGGGCGATACCCCGGACATGCAGCGCACCGCCAAGGCACCGTCGCCGCAGGATGGGCTGGACGATGGCGAGGAGTGGGCCCCTCCTGCGGCCCCCATTCCCCAGCCGCCGCGCCTGGTGCCTGCCCCGGTCAAGCCGGAGCCGCCGCCTCCTGCGCCCAAGCCGGAACCCAGATCAGAACCGAAGCCCGAGCCAAAACCGGAACCCAAGCCGGAACCTGCTCCCAAGGCGGAGGCCCGGCCCGCTGCCCGTACCGCCGAGCAGGAGAGCGCCCGCGCCCGTGCCTTGCTTGAAGGGCGGACACCCCCTGCCGCCGCCACCCCGGCCCCTGCGCCGGCGGCAGCCCAGAGCGGGCGCTTCATCGTGCAAGTGGGCGCGTTTGCCGACGTGTTTGCTGCCAACGAGGTGCGCCGCAAGCTTGAAGGCGCAGGGCTGAAGACCTACACCCAGGCCATCGACACCAAGGACGGGCGCCGCATCCGCGTGCGCCTGGGGCCCTTTGCCAATCGCGACGAGGCGCAGCAGGCCGCCGATCGGGCCAAGGGGCTGGGGCTGCCGGGGGCGGTGCTGACCCTGTAACCCCTTTCAACACACGGCGCGGATACGATGCTTTCCCTGGCGACCCTGGATTTTCTGGTACTGGCCGTGCTGTTGCTGTCGCTCGCCCTCGGGGCGTGGCGCGGCCTGGTGTACGAGCTGTTTTTCCTGGTCGGCTGGGTGGTGGCGTTTTTCGTTACCCGCCTGCTGGCGCCGCAGCTGTTGGTCTTTGTCCGGCCCTATACCGGCGGTCTGGAGCCGACGATGGTCTATGCCCTGGTGTTCGTGGCCGTGTTCATCGCCCTGGTCTTCATTTGGGGGCTGCTGGCCAGCCTGGCCAAAAAACTGGTGCAGATCGCGGGCCTGCGCCCGGTGGATCGGGTATTGGGCGGCTGCTTTGGCGTCGTGCGTGCCCTGGTGCTGCTGCTCGTGCTGACCATGGTGGTGCAGGCCGGGCTGTGGCACCGGCAGAGCTGGTGGGGGCAGTCCTATGCCGGGCCGTGGCTGCAGCAGACGCTGGCGTATGTGCTGCCGAGCTGGCCGTCTTCGGACTGGCGGCGCTTTTTGCCGGAACTGGGCGTCGCCTCGCCCTGAGTGAAAAAAGATTCCGGGCTGGCTGCGTTGGCGGCGTTTTTTTCGATGCCGTGCGCCAGCCCGACAACCCAACGCGGGGGATGCCCCGCCAATGATGGAAACTTCCTATGTGTGGAATTGTCGGTGTCGTTAGCACCAGTCCTGTCAATCAGCTCATTTATGACGCCCTGCTGCTGTTGCAGCACCGGGGTCAGGATGCCGCCGGCATCGTCACCCAGCAAGAGCGCAAGTTCTTCATGCACAAGGCCAAGGGCATGGTCAAGGACGTGTTCCGCACGCGCAACATGCGCGGGCTGCCGGGCACGGTCGGTCTGGGCCAGGTGCGCTACCCCACGGCGGGCAATGCCGCCAGCGAGGAAGAAGCCCAGCCGTTCTACGTGAACGCGCCGTTCGGCATCGTCATGGCGCACAACGGCAACCTGACCAATGCCCGCCGCCTGCGCCGCGAGCTGTTCGATACCGACCACCGGCACACCAATACCGAAAGCGATTCGGAAGTGCTGCTCAACGTCCTGGCCCACGAGCTGGCCCGCGCCAACAGCGGCACGCCCCTGAAGGCAGAGGATATTTTTGCCGCCGTGCGGGCCGTGCACCGGCGCATCAAGGGTTCGTACGCCGTGGTGGCGCTGATTGCCGGCTACGGCCTGCTGGCTTTCCGCGACCCCTACGGCATCCGCCCGCTGTGCCTGGGCAAAGGCTCGGACGGCACGGTCATGGTGGCCAGCGAGTCGGTGGCGCTGGAAGGCACGCTGCACCAGCTCGACAGCGACGTTGCGCCGGGCGAGGCGGTGTTCATTCATCTCGATGGCCGCATCGAGCGCCAGCAGTGCGCCGAACACAGCCAGTTGCATCCCTGCATCTTTGAGTACATCTACCTGGCCCGTCCCGATTCGGTGATGGACGGCATCTCCGTCTACCAGGCCCGCCTGAACATGGGCGAGACGCTGGCCAAGCGCGTGATCTCCACCGTGCCGCCCAACCAGATCGACGCCATCATCCCCATCCCCGAATCCAGCCGCCCCAGCGCCATGCAGCTGGCGCAGCGCCTGGGCATTCCCTACCGCGAAGGCTTCGTGAAGAACCGCTACGTGGGCCGCACCTTCATCATGCCGGGGCAGGCCACACGCAAGAAATCGGTGCGCCAGAAGCTCAACGCCATCGGCAGCGAGTTCAAGGGCAAAAGCGTGCTGCTGGTGGACGATTCCATCGTGCGCGGCACCACCTCCAAGGAAATCGTGCAGATGGCCCGCGATGCCGGTGCGGCCAAGGTCTACCTGGCCTCGGCCGCGCCGCCGGTGCGCTACCCCAACGTCTACGGCATCGACATGCCCACCAGCGAGGAACTGATCGCGCACAACCGCACGGAAGAGGAAATTCGCCAGTGGATTGGCTGCGATGCGCTGATTTACCAGGACCTGGAAGCCATGAAAGTGGCGGTCGCCCAGGTCAATCCCGCCGTGGTGGGGTTCGAGGCCTCGTGCTTCGATGCGCAGTACATCACCGGCGATATCTCCGACGAGCCGCCCGCCCATCCCCTGCAGCCGGTCAGCGCCGATGGCGAGGACGACGGCGAAGGCAGCTCGCGCCTGTCCCTGCCCAACGCGCAGGAGTGACCTGCATTGCACTTCTGATGTCATTCAGATTAAAAAGTGAGCTTGTACCGCTGGAGACATAAAGATTTCAAAGTTATAAGCTTCTGAAATTATTTAAATACAAGCGGTATAAGCTCCTATTTTTTTCAGTATCCAAGGAACCGCCGTGACCCACCAACCTTTGCCCCCGGGCCTGCATCCCGAAACCCTGGCCGTGCGCCAGGCCCAGCCGCGCAGCCACTGGGGCGAGCATTGCGAGGC
Source organism: uncultured Comamonas sp. (assembly GCA_902175065.1). Lineage (GTDB taxonomy): Bacteria > Pseudomonadota > Gammaproteobacteria > Burkholderiales > Burkholderiaceae_C > Comamonas. The sequence continues at coordinate 16,695 of CABIIJ010000091.1, forward strand.
GCTGTTCATGACCAGCAGCTTCGTCCAGCCCGATTGCGCCACGGCTGCCGCGCGTTTTGCCAATCCGCAGGAAGGCTTTACCTACAGCCGCACCGGCAACCCCACGGTGGCCAGTTTTGAAGAACGTCTGGCGGCCATGGAGGGCACCGAATGCGCCGTGGCCACCAGCACCGGCATGAGCGCCATCCTGCTCGTGGCGCTGACGGCCTTGCAGGCAGGCGACCACATCATTGCCAGCCAGTCGATGTTCGGCTCCACCATGCGGCTGCTGGGGACCGAAATGGCCCGCTTCGGCATTGAAAGCACCTTCGTGCCGCAAACCGATGCCCAGGCTTGGGCCGCCGCCATCCGGCCCAACACCAAACTGCTGTTTGCCGAGACGCCGACCAACCCGCTCACCGACCTGTGCGACATCCAGGCGCTGGCCGACATCGCCCACAACCATGGCGCCTTGCTGGTGGTGGACAACAGCTTTGCCACCCCGGTGCTGCAACGCCCGGTGGAGTTCGGCGCGGACATCGTCGTGCATTCCGGCACCAAATTCCTGGACGGCCAGGGCCGCGTCATGATCGGCGCGGTGTGCGGCACCACCGCCCTGGTCGACAAGGTCATGGGCACCTTCTTGCGCAGCGGCGGCCTGAACGCCGCGCCGTACAACGCCTGGACGGCAATGAAGGGGCTGGAAACCCTGGCCCTGCGCGTCAAGGCCCAAAGCGCCGCCGCGCTGGAGCTGGCCGCGTGGCTGGAAGGCCATCCCAAAGTCGCCCGCGTCTACTACCCCGGCCTGAAAAGCCACCCGCAGCACGCCCTGGCCATGCGCCAGCAAAGCGGCATGGGCGGCGCGGTGCTGGCCTTCGACGTGGTGGGGCAGGGCGCAGAGCAATTGCGCCAACACGCCTTCCACGTCATCGACAGCACCCAGGTGTGCTCGCTCACCGCCAATCTGGGCGATGTGAAAACTACCATCGTCCATCCCCCCACCACCTCGCATGGCCGCCTGACCGAAGAGCAGCGCCAGGCTGCCGGCATCCAGCAAGGGCTGATCCGCATCAGCGTCGGCCTGGAGCACCTCGACGACCTCAAGGCCGACCTGCTGCGCGGCCTGGACAGCCTGTAATAACCAGAACGACGACAGAACGACAACACTTCCTTATGACCGAAAAAATCCGTACCCGCTTCGCCCCCTCGCCCACCGGTTTCATCCACCTGGGCAATATCCGCTCGGCCCTTTATCCCTGGGCCTTTGCCCGCGCCAACGGCGGCGACTTCATCCTGCGCATCGAAGATACCGACCTGGAACGCTCCACCCAGGCCAGCGTGGACGTGATCCTGGAGGGCATGGCCTGGCTGCAACTCACGCACGACGAAGGCCCCTTCTACCAAATGCAGCGCATGGAGCGCTACAAGCAGGTGCTGGCCCAGCTGCAAGAGAGCGGCCACGTCTACCCCTGCTACATGAGCATGGCCGAGCTGGATGCCCTGCGCGAACGCCAGATGGCCAACAAGGAAAAGCCCCGCTACGACGGCACCTGGCGGCCCGAACCCGGCAAAACCCTGCCGCCGGTGCCCGAAGGCGTGCAGCCCGTGCTGCGCTTCAAAACGCCCAGGGACGGCATCGTCGCCTGGGAGGACAAATGCAAGGGCCGCATCGAATTTCAGAACAGCGAGCTGGACGACCTCGTCATCGCCCGCCCGGACGGCACGCCTACCTACAACTTCTGTGTCTGCGTGGACGACATGGACATGCAGATCACCCATGTGATTCGCGGCGACGACCACGTGAACAACACGCCGCGCCAGATCCATATCTTTGAGGCCCTGGGCGCTGCCGTGCCCGTCTTCGCCCACCTGCCCACCGTGCTCAACGAGCAGGGCGAGAAGATGAGCAAGAGAAACGGTGCCAAGGCCGTTACCCAGTACCGCGACGAAGGCTATCTGCCCGATGCGATGGTGAACTACCTCGCCCGCCTGGGCTGGAGCCACGGCGACGACGAAATCTTCAGCCGCCAGCAGTTCCTGGAGTGGTTCAACCTGGACCACCTGGGCCGCAGCGCCGGTCAGTTCGACGAAGCCAAGCTGCGCTGGGTCAATGCCCAGCACATGAAGCTGACCGGTGATGCCCAACTGGCCGCGCTGGTCACACCGTTTGTCGTCCAAGCGGGAGTGTCCGCCGAGGCGCTGGACGAGCGTCTGCCGCAGATCTGTGCCCTGTTCAAGGACCGTTGCGAAACCCTGGTCGATCTGGCCGCCTGGGTGCGTTTGTTCTACCAAGACAGCATCGAACGCAACGCCGAGGACTACGCCAAGCACGTCACCGAAGCCGCCGCCCCGCTGCTGGACGCTTTTGCTGCCGCCCTGCAAACCGTGGAGTGGAACAAGGACGCCATTGCCGCCGCCATCAAGCAAGTGCTGAAAGACCAGGGTGCAAAAATGCCGCAACTGGCCATGCCGGTGCGCGTGCTGACCCTGGGCACGGCGCAGACGCCGTCGGTCGACGCGGTGCTGTATTTGCTCGGCAAGCAAAAAGTTTTAGCGAGTTTGCAAAACCGCTAAAAATCTGTCTATAATTCGAGTCTTCGCAGACAACGACAAATTAGTTTGGAGTTGAATGCAAAGGGGGTATAGCTCAGTTGGGAGAGCGCTTGCATGGCATGCAAGAGGTCATCGGTTCGATCCCGTTTACCTCCACCAAGATTTTTTGGAAACGAGAAATCGGTTCTTAGGTTTTGACCCTATCGTCTAGAGGCCTAGGACATCACCCTTTCACGGTGAGTACCGGGGTTCGAATCCCCGTAGGGTCGCCAAGTTTGCAGCACTTGGCTCGCAAGAGCGCA
>CABIIJ010000092.1 GCA_902175065.1 uncultured Comamonas sp.
GTAGGGGGCAGGGGGTGTGGCAGGAATGGTTTTTGGCATAAATGAATTTTACTGAAATAATTTGAATTCAAATAATCAGGGATTCATGCCCCCATGCCTTTTGTTGCATACTGCCTGCCCTCGCAACGAGTAGCTAACCCACAGGTGACGGATATGAATTTGAGTGAAGAACTCCTGGCGCAACTGCAAGGCGCCCCTCTGCAACAGATGGCACAGCAATTGGGTGCAGGCACCGACCAGGTGCAAAGCGCCCTCGGGCAGGCCCTGCCGGTGCTGTTTGGCGCTTTGGGACAAAACGCGGCCCAGCCCCAGGGCGCGGCCGATTTGCTGGGTGCTTTGCTCAAGGACCATGGCGGCAGCGGCGCCCAGGGCCTGGGCGGCCTGCTCGGCGGGCTGCTGGGCGCAGGCGGCAGCGGTAATGACGGCGCGGCGATTCTGGGGCACATGCTCGGCGGTGCCCGCAGCCAGGTGGAAGGCCAGTTGGGCCAGGCCTCGGGGCTGGGCGACAAGATCGGCCCGCTGCTGGCCATGGTGGCCCCGCTGGTGATGCAGTTCCTGAGCCAGCGTGCCCAGGGCGGCAACCTGGATGCCGGCAGCCTGGGCCAGCTGCTTGGGCAGGAAAAAGCCAGCGTGCAGCAGCAGGGCGGACTGGCCGGGGGGCTGCTGGGCAGCCTGCTCGACCAGAACGGCGACGGCAAGCTGGACGCAACCGACCTGTTCAAGCTGGGCGCCAGCTTCCTGGGCAAGCGGTGATGCTCTCAAAATAAAAGCTTCTTCCGCTGATAAATAAATTGTTTCAGATAAAAAATTATCTGAAATCCTTGAAATAAAAGCGGAAGAAGCTATTTTTTATTTGTTCTCTCCCCTCCTGGCAAACCTTAAGAACCTGCTTACGACCTCCACGCGGGTGTGCAGTCGCGGCCTCGGGCGCTCTGCGGCGTTGCAAATCCTCGCGATAGCTGTGGCTATCGCTGTGGTTTGCGCCTGGCAGCCCATCCCGATCCGCATCCCGCACCCCTTCGCGCTGAGATCGTAAACAGGTTCTAAACTCACGCCCCATGCAATTGATCCTGGGTATTGAATCTTCCTGCGACGAAACCGGCGTGGCCCTGGTGCGCCTGCCTGCCGACGGCAGCCTGCCGCAACTGCTGGCCCACGGCCTGCACAGCCAGATCGCCATGCACCGCGCCTATGGTGGCGTGGTGCCGGAACTGGCCAGCCGTGACCACATTCGCCGGGTGCTGCCCCTGACCCGGCAGGTGCTGGAGGATGCCGGCGCCGCCCTGTCCGATATCGACGTGGTGGCCTTTACCCGGGGGCCTGGCCTGGCCGGGGCGCTGCTGGTGGGGGCGGGGGCCGCCTGCGCCCTGGGCGCAGCGCTGGGCAAGCCGGTGCTCGGCATCCACCATCTGGAGGGGCACTTGCTCTCGCCTTTCCTGAGCGCCGATGCGCCGCAGTTCCCCTTTGTGGCGCTGCTGGTGTCGGGCGGGCATACCCAGCTCATGCGTGTCGATGGCGTGGGGCAGTACGCCATCCTGGGCGAGACGATTGACGATGCTGCTGGCGAAGCCTTTGACAAATCGGCCAAGCTGCTGGGCCTGCCTTACCCCGGCGGGCCGGAGCTGGCCAGGCTGGCGCAGGGCGGCAACCCCCAGGCGTTCAAGCTGCCGCGCCCTTTGCTGCACAGCGGCGATCTGGATTTTTCCTTTGCCGGGCTGAAAACGGCGGTGCTGACCCAGGCGAAAAAGTTGGGCGACGACCTGGCCACGCACAAGGCGGATCTGGCCGCCAGCACCCAGGCGGCGATTGTGGAAGTGCTGGTCAAGAAGACCCTCAAGGCCGTGCAGCAGGCCGGGATGCAGCGCCTGGTGGTGGCGGGCGGCGTCGGCGCCAACCGCCTGCTGCGCGAGCAATTGGATGAGGCCTGCGCCCAGCGGGGCATCCGCGTGCACTACCCGGAGCTGCACCTGTGCACCGACAACGGCGCCATGATCGCCATGGCGGCGGCCATGCGCCTGCAAAGCGGGCAGCAGCAGGCCGATTGCAGCTACGCCTTCGATGTCAAGCCGCGCTGGCCGCTGGACAGCATCTGCACTGCCTGAGATCGTAGATACGTTCTGAGTGCGCAGCCAGGGCGGCCTACAGCCCCAGCTGCCCGGCGATTCTCACCAGCTCGGCCAGCGAGCCGGCCTGCATCTTGCGCATGGCATGGGCGCGGCGCACCTTTACCGTGACCTCGCTGACGCTTAGTTGCGCGGCAATCTGCTTGTTCAGCCGGCCTTGCACGACGTGGCGCACCACATCCTGCTCGCCAGGGGAGAGCGAAGCCCAGCGGGCTTGCAATGCGGCTGCGTGTGCTGCGCTGCTGCGCCGTGCGCGGTCTTTCTCGATGCCGCCGTGGATGGCGTCGAGCAGGCTCTGCTCCCGAAACGGCTTGGCAAGAAATTCGATGGCGCCGTTCTTCATCGCCTCGACGCCCATGGCGATGTCGCCGTGGCCGGTAATGAAGATCACCGGCAGTTCGATGCCTTGTGCGGCCATCTGGCGGTGGAAGTCCATGCCGCTTTGCCCAGGCATGCGCACGTCCAGAATCAGGCAGCCCGGCGCATCTTCCGGCGGGTGGGCCAGAAATTCCCTGGTCGAGCCAAAGGCCAGGGCTTTCAACCCGATGGAAGCCAGCAGGTCTTCGAGTGCAGCGCGGATGGACGCATCGTCATCCACGATGTAGACGACCGGGCTGTCTGCTGCCGTTTCAGTATGCGTCGTCATGAGGGAGTCTCCTGCAGGATGCTCGGCACGGTGAAGCGCACGACGGCCCCGCCACCTGCATGCGGGTGCGCCTCCATCTGGCCGCCATTGGCTTCGATGATGGCCCGGCTGATGCTCAGGCCGACGCCGATGCCGTGCGGCTTGGTGGTCCAGAACGCTTCGAACAGACGCTCGGCCATTTCCGGGGGAAAGCCCACGCCGGTATCGGCCACGGCCAGGGCCAGCGTGCCGCCATCGCTCACCCCGGAGCTGACCCGCAGCACGCGCGAATGCGCCGGTTGGGTCGCCATGGCTTCGATGGCGTTGAGTACCAGGTTGCCGACCACCTGCTGTATCTGCACCCGGTCTGCGTGCGCGTGCGGAAGGTCCGGGGCCAGGTCGGCCATCAGAACAATGCCGTTGCGTTCGATCTCGGCCTGCGCCAGGGCGAGCACTTCCAGAATCGCGGGGTTGAAGTCGAATGCACTCTTGTGCGCAGGCTCTCCCTTGGTGAGGCTGCGCACGCGCACGATGATGCTGCTGGCGCGGTCGGCATCGTCCAGTATCCGGGCCAGCGCCTGGCGTGCCTTGTCCAGGTTGGGGGGCGCCTGTGCCAGCCAGCGCTGGCAGGCATGGCCGCTGGTGACGATGGCGGCCAGCGGCTGGTTGACCTCGTGGGCGATGGAGGTGGTCAAGCCTTCCAGGTTCTTGACCCGTGCCATGCGCATCAACTGTGCCTGGGCAAGGTCGGCAGCGGTGCGGGCTGCTTCCATCCTGATGACCAGATAGGCCGTCATCACGATGGCCGCGATGCTGATGCCGGTATTGATCAGGCCCGCATGAAAGTCGCCATGCGGCGTCAGCCAGAAGCTCGATACCGTCAGGCCGATGCAGGCCACCGTCAGGACGGTCAGCCCGCTGCGGCCCAGGGCAGGCGTCGCGATCAGGATCACGATCGCATAGAACACGGCAGCAGCCACTTCGTACCTGGTGCCGGTATCCACCACGAAGATGGCTGCCATGGCCATGCCGATGGCAGCAAGTTGCAGGATGGACAGGATGCGTGGTGGCAGGCGCATGGGTCAGCCTTCGTCGCCGGAGTTCCAGAAGGCCTGCACCACGCCGGGCAAGCCTTCGGCCTTTTTCACGGCTGCATCCAGTTCTTCGGTCTGGACGGCGGTTGCGTACAGGGTGAACTCGATTTCGATGTTCTCCTTGCCAAAGGGGCGATCCTCGACCTGGCGCGGAGGGTAGCTGGCGTTTTCCAGGATCTGCACCATCTGCTCGCGCACCTCCGAGTGCTGGTCCTGCGAGCAGATGACGTAGACCATGTAGGTCGCTTCGCTGGTCTCCGCGCGGAAGGGGCGGCGGTTGATCTGGTTCACCACGGGCCGCAACAAGGTGTTGCTGGCCAGCACGAACAGCGCGGCAATGGTTGCTTCGCCCAGCAGACCGGCCCCGGCGCACGCCCCCACTGCGCCCGATCCCCACAGCGTGGCGGCGGTGTTCAGCCCGGAGACGCTGGCCCCTTCCTTCATGATGGTGCCGGCCCCCAGAAAGCCGATGCCCGAGACGACGTAGGCCACCACATGGATGGTGGTTTGCGTCCCGCCGTTGATCTCGAACAGCCGGGCAGCCAGCGAGACGAAAATGGCTGCGCCGACCGAGACCAGCGTGTTGGTACGCAGCCCCGCCGTGCGCTGGCGCCACTGCCGCTCTATACCGATCAATGCGCCCAGCAGGAAGGCGGCGGTCAGGTTGACGAACATTGCCGCCAGCGCGGCAAGGTTGCTGAAGTGAATGGCGTTCATTTCCCGGATTCTCTTTTTCTTCAATGCAGCGAAAGCGCCTGGCCCCTGGGCGGAGGGGGCCGGGGATGACGATTGGCGATCTTGCCATCAAGATACTGCCGAATCATGACAAACAATGTGGCAGGTTCTCACCGCCTGAGCGAGATTCCCAGCGTCATGGTTCGCCCTGCCTGCCCGTCGATGCGCCGCCCCATCAGCAAGTCCAGGTCCAGATCCTTGCGTCCAGCGCTCCAGCGCAGGCCGAGCTGTGTGCCTGTCCGCCCGGACTGGCGCTTGAGCACCTCGCCCATCAGCGTCAGCGAGTGGCCGATGGCCACTTCCATCTGCGTTCCCGCAAAGTGCTGGTGCTGGCGTACGCCAGCGCGTTCATACAGCCAGCCCGCATTGAAATGGGCCAGAACCCCGTCATGCAGCGCCAGCGATACCGGCAGGACGATGCGGGCCGCATCCGTGCGGCCTGCGCGGGGGTTGTGGGTGAGCGCACCGGCAATGCCGATGCCCAGGCCGGTTTCGAGCGGCACGAGGTTGACTTTGACGGCCGGGCCGAAACCGGTTGTGGATTCGTTGCCCCAGGCCTGTTCGACAGAGGCACCAAATTCGACGCGGGGCAGGGCTGTCAAAGTGCAGGCGGGGGCCAGGGTCGCCACGCCGCCCGTGGTGTGCCGCTGGTGCGACACCCAGGTTTCCAGGTGGCAGACGCCCGGTGCCTCGACCCCGGCATCGTCCACCAGATGTGCACCACCGGCGGCCTGTGCCGTGGAGACGAAGGCCATCCCGATGCAGCAGGCCAGGGTGCGGCGCAGGAAGTGCAAGGCAGTCATTTCAGCAAGTGGCCCATGAACAGGTAGGCAAGACCGAAATAGACGAAGACGCCGATCAGATCCATGATGGAAGTGATCAACGGCCCGCTCAGGGTCGCGGGGTCTGTGCCGATGCGCCGGGCCGCGAAGGGCAGCAGTGCGCCGATCAGGCCGCCGAGCACCATGCAGATTCCCATGGACAGTCCGACGACCAGCAGCACGTCGATCCCCACGCTCTTGCTGAACCAGGCCAGCACCGCTTCCAGCAGGCCGATCACCAGGCCCAGTGCGAACACCATCGGCAGCTCGCGCCGGATCACGAACCAGATGTCGCGCCAGTGCAGCCGAACCTCGCCCAGCGCCATGGCGCGGATCACCAGGGTGGCGGACTGGCTGCCGGTGTTGCCGCCGGCATCGATGATCGGGGCGATGAAGGCGGCCAGGATGACGATCTTTTCCAGCATTTCCTCCTGCGCCGCAACGAAGGTGCTGGTGAGAATGCCGAAGACCGTCAGCAGGCTGAGCCAGAAGGCCCGGGTGCCGAAGATCTGCATGAAGCTTGAGGTGCGGAAGCTCAGGTCCGGGCTGCCGTCAATCGGGGCCGGGCCGTCCCGTTGCGTCACCTGGTGCCCTTGGGCCGTCCTGGCGGACTCCAGGGCCATGAGGGTGGACAGATCGCTGCCGGGGACAACATGCTTGGATGCGGTGACGGGGATCATGGATTCACTCCTTGGCGGGCGGCAGGAGCCGTTGGGCGGACAAGTATCCCGATGCACCGGTGCGTGGCCGTCAGCCAGAACTGGCGCGGGGCCGTGCCCGTGCCGGCGCCATCGGACCGGTGCAGGCGCAGGCGTGCGGTGCGTGTCAGGTGCCGGCGCACGCCTTCGCGGCTGGACACGGGGAGCATGGACAGCGCATCGGCAATCACGCGGCCGGACAGGTCGGAGAGCGCCAGGGCGAACATCTTGTCGCCATGCGAGGCCCGCAGGGCGCACAGCGCGGCGGGACGGTGGGCGGTGACGGCAGCACGCAGGGCGCGTTGGAAGGCGTCGGTGGGGCGGGGGGTGCGAAACAGCATGAGATCCTCCTTGGGCACGCGGCCGCGGAGGCGTCTCACGCGTTCAAGCGGGCGAGAACCTCCGGGGCGGTACCCGGTACGTCATTGCATTCATGGGGTGATGGGGCAGGTGGGGCGCACAGAGGCGCCAGCTCGGGTCGGGGTCCATACGCTCCTCCAGGTTGTGGAAACAGGCGGGCATTGCCAAGTTTGCTGTCGCCGTGCCCGTCCATCCGGCGACGGGGCGTATTGTTCCATCGGGGGGCAGCCAGGGCCAGCAGGCATTGGGGTGGCAGCGCTATACCAAGGTATACCCGGTGCCTTGCCTGGCGGCTTTACCTTGCCTTCACACGGCAGGGGCCAAGCGGTCACACGGCAACGGCACAATCGGCGCATGGCTTTTTCGCTTTCCCCTTCTTTCTCTTCCCGTCCCCTGCTGCTTTCGGCCATTGCCATGGCCACGCTGACCGCGTGCAGCCATACCACGCCGCTGGCGCAGCAGGAAGCGTCCTTGCCCGTTCCGGCGCAGTGGCACAGCCCCGCGCCTGCACACGCCGAGAGCAGCCAGAGCCTGGCCCGATGGTGGCAGGGCTTTGGCGATGACCGCATGGTGGCGCTCATCGAACAGGCATTGCAGGCCAACCCCAGCATCCTGAGTGCCCAGGCCGCCGTCGCGCAGGCCCGCGCCCAGGTGGACGTGCAAAACGCCGCGCTGCTGCCCAGCCTGAATGCCAGCGCCGGAGCGCGGCGCAGCAAGCAAGGCTTCAACGACGCGGGCAACAGCTATAACGCCAGCCTGGATGCCGGCTGGGAGCTGGATCTGTGGGGCCAGCGCCGCAACGCCGTGCGGGCCGGGGAGGCGAACCTGGCGGCCAGCCAGGCCTCGCTCCATGCCGCGCACGTCAGCCTGTCTGCCGAAGTGGCGCTCAACTACATCCAGTTGCGCAGCCTGCAGGAGCGCCTGCGCATTGCGCAAAACAACCTGTCCTTGCAGGCCGATACCGATCAAATGACCCGTTGGCGCGTGCAGGCCGGGCTGGCTGCTTCGCTGGATGCCGAACAGGCCCGCCAGACCCTGGCGCAAACGGCGGCGCAAATCCCCAGCCTGCAAGCCAGCGTGGCGCAAACCCGGCACGCCCTGGCCGTGCTGACGGGGCAGGCACCGGCGGCGCTGATGGCCGATCTGGCCGCAGCCGCCCCGGTGCCCCGGGCGCCGCAGGATTGGGCGCTGCAGCTGCCTGCCGACACCCTGCGCCAGCGCCCCGACGTGCAGGCGCAGGAGCACAAGGTGCAGGCCGCGCTGGCCAACCTTTCGGCGCAGGAGCGGGCCAACTTCCCGACGCTGCGCCTGTCGGGCAGCCTGGGGGTGAGTGCGCTGACCGTGGGAGCATTGACCGGCGGCGCCTCGGTGGCCCGCAGCATTGCGGCGGCGCTGGCGGCCCCCTTGTTTGACGGCGGTGCCAACCGGGCGCAGATTTCTGCACAGAAAGCCTCGGTCGAGCAGGCCCGGCAAGCGTACCGTGCCAGTGTCTTGTCTGCGCTGCAGGAGGTGGAGGATGCGCTGGTGCAACTGCACGGCGACCAGCAGCGCCTGCAACACCTGACCACCGCCGCAGAGGCGGCAGGCAACGCCCAGGTGCTGGCCCAGCACCGCTACGACAGCGGGCTGATCGATTTCCGCACCGTGCTGGAAAGCCAGCGCAGCCTGCTGTCCAGCCAGGACAGCCTGGCCAGCGCCCAGGCGGCCATCAGCACCGACTTCGTCCAATTGTTCAAGGCCCTGGGCGGCGGCTGGCAGTCCGAATCTCAAGCCCGATCCCAGGATCTGGCCGCAGCCCCCTTGACCGAATAAACGCAAAGAAACCCTCCCATGTCCAAGAAAAACACTTCTTCCGCCCAGGACGTACAAGCCCTGCTGGGCGACAACCTGCAGCGCCGCTGGTGGCAAAGCCCCACGGTGTGGATCGGCGCCGCCGCCCTGGTCATTGCGGCGGGCGGCTATGCCTGGTGGAGCGCCAAGGCTGCCGCCAATGCCAAACCGCTGTATGTCACCGAAGCCATCAAGCGCGGCGATCTGGCCCTGACGGTCTCGGCCAACGGCACGTTGCAGCCGACGCGCACGGTCAATATCGGGTCGGAGCTGTCCGGCACGGTGCGCAGGGTGCTGGTCGATGTGAACGACCGGATCAAGAAAGGCCAGGTGCTGGTGGAGCTGGACACCGACAAACTCAACGCCCAGCTGGGCCGCTCACGCGCCAGCCTGGCTTCGGCCCAGGCCGGCCTGGGCCAGGCGCAGGCCACCTTGCGCGAAGCGCAGGTGAACATGCAGCGGCTGCAGGAGGTGCAGCGCATCTCCGGCGGCAAGCTGCCTTCGGCGGCGGAAATGGACGCGGCCCAGGCCAGCCTGGACAAGGCCCAGGCCGGGGTGGCGTCGGCCAGGGCTTCGGTGGCCGACGCCCAGGCTTCGCTGGTGACAACGGAAACCGATTTGTCCAAAGCGGCCATCAAGTCCCCCATCGACGGGGTGGTGCTGGCGCGTTCGGTCGATCCGGGCAATGCGGTGGCCGCTTCGCTGCAGGCCGTCACCCTGTTCATGGTGGCCGAGGATTTGAGCAAGCTACGCCTGGAGGTGGCCGTCGATGAGGCCGACGTGGGCAGCGTCCAGCAGGGGCAGCAGGCCAGCTTCACGGTCAGCGCGTACCCGGCCCGCAACTACCCGGCCCAGGTCACCCGGGTGGATTACGGCGCGACCAAAACCGACAACGTGGTGACCTACGTGGCCCGCCTGGATGTGACCAATGAGGATTTGAGCCTGCGCCCCGGCATGACGGCCAGCGCCACCATCAATGCCACGCAGCGCACCGACGTGCTGCTGGTGCCCAATGCCGCGCTGCGCTTCACCCCGACCGAGGCGGGCGGGCGCAGCAAGGGTGCCGCAGCGGGCAAGCCGCAAGGCGGGGGGCTGGTCGACCAGATCATGCCGCGCGGCCCCATGCGCAGCCGCAACCCCAACGGCGCCCGGGAAAACACCAGCGCCGGGCAGGAGCGCAAGCTGTGGGTGCTGCGCCAGGCCAATGCCCAGCCTGAAATGGTGTCGGTGCGCACGGGCCTGTCCGATGGCCGCATGACCGAGGTCATGGTGCGCGGCGATGCCTTGAAAGAGGGCGATCTGGTCATCACCGACCAGCGCAGCAGCGGGGCCGGGGCATGAGTGCAGGCGCCATTCCCCTGATCCGCTTGCGCGGCGTCACGAAAACCTATGGGCAGGGCGATCTGGCCTTCCAGGCCCTCAAGGGCGTGGACCTGGACATCGCCCAGGGCGATTTCGTGGCCATCATGGGCCCCAGCGGTTCGGGCAAGTCCACGGCGATGAACACCCTGGGCTGCCTCGATCGCCCCACCACCGGGGAATATTTGTTCAAGGGCGTGCCGGTGCAGGGGCTGGACCGGGACGAACGCGCCCGGCTGCGCCGGCGCTACTTCGGCTTCGTCTTCCAGGGCTTTCACCTGCTGCCGCGCACCAGCGCCCAGGAGAACGTCGAACTGCCGCTGCTCTACCGGGGGGAAACCACCGCCCAGCGCCATGCGGCGGCGCAAAAGGCGCTGGAGGCCGTGGGGCTGAACGGCTGGGAGCACCACACCCCGGCGGAACTCTCCGGCGGCCAGCAGCAGCGCGTGGCCATTGCCCGGGCCATCGTCAGCAACCCCGTGGTGCTGCTGGCCGACGAGCCGACGGGCAACCTGGACAGCCAGCGCAGCGCGGAAATCATGCAGTTGCTCTGGCAGCTCAACCAGGTGCAGGGCATTACCGTGCTGATGGTCACGCACGAGCCGGAAATGGCCGCCTACGCCCGGCGCATCGTGCATTTTCGCGACGGCCTGCTCGATAGCGACCAGCCCAACACCCCGTTCCCGTTGCGCGGCGGTCAGGGCGGCGGGCACGCCCCTGCGCTGCAAGGCAGCGTCGCGCAGGAGGTGCAGTAAATGCTGTGGAATACCATCTGGCTGGCGCTGCGCTCCATCCGGCGCAACCTGCTGCGCTCGTTTCTGACCATTCTGGGCATTGTCATCGGCGTCAGCGCCGTGATCACCATGGTGACCCTGGGCAACGGCGCCACGCAGGCGGTGCAGAACCAGATTGCCGGCCTGGGCAGCAACCTGCTGCAAGTGCGTGCCGGCCAGCGCATGGGGCCGGGCGCTGCGCCCGCGCCGTCGTTCAAGGTGACGGACGCCACCACCATCGCCCAGCAGATCGGCGGCATCGCCGCCGTGGCCCCCGAGGCCCGCTCTGCCGGCACGGTGGTGGCCAATGGGCGCAACTGGAACACCAGCTTCATGGGCAGCAGCAATGACTGGCTGGTCACCGGCAACTGGACGCTGGAACAGGGCCGCGCCTTCACCGAGCAGGAGCAACGTGCCGGTGCGGCGGTGTGCCTGATCGGCGCCACCCTGCACCGCGAGCTGTTCAACAACGCCCCGGATGTGCTGGGCGAGCAGTTGCGGCTGAAATCCTTCTCGTGCGAGATCGTCGGGCTGCTCGGCTCCAAGGGCCAGGGCGCGTTCGGCAATGACCAGGACGATATGGTGCTGCTGCCCCTGACCACCCTGCAGCGGCGCGTGACGGGCAACCAGCGGCTGAACACCATCCTGGTGTCGATGGCCGACGGCAGCGACCCCGAGCGCGTGAAGAACAGCCTGAACCAACTGCTGCGCGAGCTGCGCAAGCTCTCGCCGGGCGACGACGACAACTTCAACGTGCTCGATACCAAGCAACTGGCCGACACCATGGCTGGGGCCACCCAGGTCATGACCACCCTGCTGGGCGCGGTGGCGGCGGTGAGCCTGCTGGTCGGCGGCATCGGCATCATGAACATCATGCTGGTGAGCGTGACCGAGCGTACCCGCGAAATCGGCCTGCGCCTGGCCATCGGTGCGCTGGAGCGCGAGGTGCTGCTGCAATTCCTGATCGAGGCGGTGGTACTGGCCGCCCTGGGCGGGCTGCTGGGCATTGCGCTGGCGACGGTGGCCTCGATCATCCTGACGCAGGTGATGCAGGTGCCCTATGCGTTCAACGCCAGCATCAATGCGCTGTCCTTCGTGTTCTCGGCGGCCATCGGCGTGGTGTTCGGCTACTTTCCGGCCCGCCGGGCGGCGCAGCTCGACCCGATCGAGGCGCTGCGGCACGAATGAGCGGCCGGGAAGCGGCTACAGCGCCTGCCCCTGCGGCGAAATGCTCAGGGCCAGCAGCGCCGAGAGCTGGCACAGGGGCCGCCCGCTGCATTCCTGCAGGGCATTGAAGGCGGCCTGCACGCGCTGCAAGTCACGCTGGCTGGCGGGGGGGCGCTGCACCACTCCGGCCAGCACCAGGCGCTCCACGACGTGGCTGGTCAGCAGGAAGCTGTCCTTGCCCGCCAGCCGCAAGAACCCTGCGGCAGAACGCCCGCCCAGCCGTGCGCCGCGCCGGGCCAGCACCTGCCACAGGCCGATGGTGTCGGTGTCCGGCCAGTCGGCCAGGAAGGCGCCGAAGCCCTGGCCGTTTTCCTGGGCGACATCGAGGATGAATTGCGCGTTTTTGGGAATCGTCAGCAGCTTGGTGCGGTCGCGGATGATGGCGGGGTTGGACAGGTGCGCTTCCATGTCCTGCACGCTGCACCGGGCCAGCGCCTGCGGGTCGAAACCGGCAAACGCTGCCTCGAAGGCCGGCCATTTGCCATCGACCACGCTGTGCTGCATTCCGGCCTGGAACACGCGCTGCGTCATGGCGGACAGGTAGCGGTCATCGCCCTGCGCCCGCAGCGCCTGCGGCGACAGGGGCTGGGGCAGAAAGGCTTCCAGCGCGGCGGCGCTGGCAAAGCGCGGGGCGACGGTGTCGTACAGCCAAGCGTAGTCAATGGGCATAGGAATTCTCTAAAAAGAGAGCCGTTTCCGCTGATAAACAAACGATTTCAGATATAAAAGACATTGAGATCGTTTTTTCAACAGTGGGAATAGCTTCTTTTTTTATTCGGATTGCGTTGGCCAGCCTTGCAGGTGCTGTCGGCACAGGTCGCGCAGGGCGGCAATCCAGTCCGGCTGGTCGTTCAGGCAGGGGATGAAGCGGTAGTCCTGGCCGCCGGCGGCCAGGAAGGCCTCGCGCACCTCCATGTTGATTTCTTCCAGCGTCTCGATGCAGTCGCTGGCAAAGCCGGGGCAGATCACGTCCAGGCTGCGCGTGCCGCTGCGGGCCAGCGCCTCCACGGTGGGCTGGGTGTAGGGCTGCACCCATTCGGCCTTGCCGAAGCGCGACTGGAAAGTGACCTGGCAGGCTTCGGGGGCCAGTTGCAGTGCCTGGGCGAGCAACCGGGCCGTCTGGTGGCATTCGTCGATGTAGGGGTCGCCCAGGTCGCGCGTGCGCCGGGGCACGCCGTGAAAACTCAGGAGCAGTTTTTCCGCCCGCCCCCGTTCCTGCCAGTGCGCCTGCACGCTGGCGGCCAGCGCGGCGATGTAGCCGGGGTGCCGGTGGTAGCGCTGCACGAAGCGCAGCTCCGGGATATGGCGCTGGGTGCCCGCCCAGGCGTACACCGCATCGCACACGCTGGCGGTGGTGGTGCCCGAGTATTGCGGGTACAGCGGCACGATCAGGATGCGCTGCGCCCCCTGGGCCTTGAGGGCATCGAGCTGGCTGGCGATGCCCGGCTGGCCGTAGCGCATGGCGTAGCCGACGGGGACGGTGGCCGGCCCGTCACCGGGGTTGAGCGCGGCCTGCAGCAGCCGGGCCTGCTGCTGCGTCCAGTGCAGCAGCGGCGAGCCGCTGGCCCCGCCCTGGTTCCAGACCAGTTGGTACTTGGCCGCCGACGCCCTGGGCCGCAGGCGCAGGATGAGGCCGTGCAGAATCGGCCACCACGCCAGGCGGGGAATCTCCACCACGCGCGGGTCGCTGAGGAACTCGGCCAGATAGGGGCGCACCGCCGCCGCCGTGGGGGCGCAGGGCGTGCCCAGGTTGCACAGCAGCACGGCCGTGCCCGA
>CABIIJ010000093.1 GCA_902175065.1 uncultured Comamonas sp.
GAATCCCCGTAGGGTCGCCAAGTTTGCAGCACTTGGCTCGCAAGAGCGCAAAAGCTGTCTGCCAGGAGTGGTAGTTCAGTTGGTTAGAATACCGGCCTGTCACGCCGGGGGTCGCGGGTTCGAGTCCCGTCCACTCCGCCAAGTCCAAGGGATTGCACTTTTTGCAATCCCTTTTTTATTGCCCGTTTTTCCGGAGAAGCTGCCATGGCCATCGCGCATTACATCAAGGAAATCGGCCGGGGTGCCCGGGGTGCCAAGGCATTGGAACCTGGCGAGGCGGCCGATCTGATGGGGCAACTGCTCGATGGGCAATTGAACGACCTGGAAATCGGCGCGTTTTGCGTCGCCATGCGCATCAAGGGTGAAACCGCGGATGAAATGTGCGGTTTCCTGGATGCCGTCCAGGCCCGTTGCCAGCTGTTGCCCGTCACGCAGCACCCGGTGGTGGTGCTGCCCAGTTACAACGGGGCACGCAAGCTGCCGGTGCTCACCCCTTTGCTGGCCTTGCTGCTGGCGCGGGAAGGCTACCCGGTATTACTGCATGGTATGCGGACCGAAGCGCGGCGGGTGCTCGCCAGCGATGTGTTGCAGCTCTTGGACGTACAGGGCTGGACGGAGATGCTGCCACTGGCCGCCGGGCAGGTGGCCCACGTCGCTACCGAGGTGCTGCACCCTGGCCTGGCCCGTCTGCTGGCGGTGCGTGAAACCCTGGGCCTGCGCACGCCGGGGCACAGTCTGGTCAAGCTGCTCACACCCTGCCAGGGTGCATCCGTGTTGGTCGGCAGTTATACCCATCCCGAATACAGCACGCTGATGTGCGAAGTGCTGGCCCGCCGCAGTATGACGGGCCTGATTTCGCGCGGGCTGGAGGGTGAAGTGGTCTGCGACCCGCGCCGCCAGCCGCGTTACGACGCCGTTTTTCAAGGCCAAACCTATTGCGTGGCCGAACAGCAGGCGGGCACGCTGGCCGAGGTGTCGGGCCTGCCGACGGCCATCGACGCGCAGACCACGGCCGATTACACCCGCGCCGTGCTGGACGGACAACTGCCCGTGCCCCAGGCCGTAGCCCGGCAGGTGGCGCACATCGCGACCCTGGCGCAGCGCGTGTCCAGGAGCGAAAAAGCATAAAAAACGCCTGCAATGCAGGCGTAGCAAGCGCTGGGGATTCTCTGCACGAATCGAGCGATAAGCCTGCGCTGCAGACCGCGTGGCGATTTGTGCCGAGGATCCCTGGGCGCTGTGGGTTATTTCGGTGCGAGACGAATCGCGCCATCCAGGCGGATGACTTCGCCGTTGAGCATGTCGTTCTCGAAGATGTGCCGTACCAGCTTGGCAAAATCTTCGGGCCTGCCCAGGCGGCTGGGGAAGGGCACGCCCGCAGCCAGGGCGTCCTGCACTTCCTGGGGCATGCCGAACAGCATGGGGGTGCCGAAGATGCCGGGGGCAATCGTCATGTTGCGCACGCCGTTGCGGGCCAGGTCGCGGGCAATTGGCAGCGTCATGCCGACCACGCCGCCTTTGGATGCGGCATAGGCTGCCTGGCCGATCTGCCCATCGTAGGCGGCCACGCTGGCGGTGGAGATCAGCACGCCGCGCTCGCCGGTGGCTTCGGGTTCGTTCTTGCACATGGCCTCGGCAGCCAGGCGCAGCATGTTGAAGCTGCCGATCAGGTTGATGGTGATGGCTTTGCTGAAATTGGCCAGGCTGTGCGCCCCGTTCTTGCCGACGATTTTCTCGGCCGGGGCAATACCGGCGCAGTTCACCAGCCCCATCAGCTTGCCCAGGGCCACTGCCTGGGCGATGACTGCTTGTCCATCGGCCTCGCTGGTGACGTCGCAGCGCACGAATGCGCCGCCAATGGCTTGTGCCACTGCCTGCCCTTTTTCTTCCTGCATGTCGGCGATCACCACCGTACCGCCTGCGGCAGCCAACATCCGGGCGGTGCCTTCGCCCAAGCCGGATGCGCCTCCTGTGACGATAAAGACCTTGCCTTGTATCTCCATGGTATTCCTTGACGTGTCGTTAACGTAAACGTCAATTATGCGAAAGTTTGTGCGTGCCGCCTATCCGCAGGAATACTAGGGTGTCCATATCAGGCTTGAGGGGAGAAGTGCCTATGGAAAATTGCGGACAAAAAAAAGCCCAGCTAAAAAACTGGGCTTGAAGGGATCCAGAAACCAGGTTTCAAGAGGATCCAAGGAGACAACCGAAAACTTGCGTCAGCAAGCAGTGGGAGGAATTATAGGGTAAACCCTTTTTTCTGTCATTCCCCCCAACTGCCAGGGGATTTAGGCCTTGCCCTTGGGTGCCGGGGCGGCCGTGGTGACGGCCTTGATGTTGGCTTCTGCCATGTCCGAAGCTTGCTTCACGGCTTTCTGCACCGATTCAAAAGCGTTGTTGGCAGCCGAGACGGCGCTTTTCATCATGGCGACAGCGGTTTCCGAGCCAGCAGGGGCGTTCTTGGCGGTGGCTTCGATCAGGCCGTTGAAGCTTTGCTGGTATTGGCCGGCTTTGTCTTCCAGGGCCTTTTGCAGTTCGGCGCCGGTGTTGCTGGCGATGTTGAAGATGTGGCGGTTATAGGCAGCAGTCTTCTCGGCCAGGGGCTGGAAGTAGGCGGTCTGCAGGTTCACCAGTTCTTGCACATCCTTGGCGGCAGCCAGGGCTTGGCTGTGGGCGGCGGCTTCGGCCAGAGCGGCACGCGAAGCGTTCACGTTCAGCTCGATCAGCTTTTCCACGCCTTCAAAGGCTTTGGCGGTCAGGCCGAAAACGGTTTCGATGTTGGCTTTGTGGGCGCTCAGGATTTGTTCGGGGGTCAGTGCCATGGTGTGTTTCCTTCAAAAGTAGGGGGGTCAAAAGGATGCTGCAACTCATGGGAACCAGTTATGTTGCGGTGCAGCATGGAACGTATTGTAGCCAAGCTGGCGCAGGGCGCAAGCTTTTTGTTGCGGTGCAGCAAAATAAGTGTTTCTTCTGGTATCACGCTGTGTCAGATACCTAACGGCTGCTGTGAAATTTTCTAAAAACAGGAGCATCAAGGCCTGTATGACAAAGGTTTATTCATGCTTTTTGTATCAAAACTCGATACACTCACAGTCGTTTCTGCAACAGGGTCTTGCGGCCTGTGGGGTGGGAACAATGAAGCCAAAGTGGGCTGCCCTGGCCCCCCGGATTGAAAAAGAACGTAAGGAGAACTACTTTGCTTAGAAAAAATCAATGGCTGGCGCTTTTTATCGGATTCTGCTTATTGCCTGGCGTGGCCAGTGCTGCAGAAATCGATGGTGCGAGTCTGTCTTTGGCTTGGGGCGTGCCGTTTGCCGGCGTGCTGCTCTCGATTGCCGTGATGCCCCTGATCGTGCCCAATGTATGGCATCACCATTTTGGCAAGATCACTGCCGGCTGGGCGCTGGCGTTTCTTATTCCGTTTGCGGCGTACTTCGGCATTCATGCCGCCTGGGTGAATCTCGTTCATGCGCTGCTGGCGGAATATGTGCCTTTTGTCATTTTGCTGACGGCGCTGTATGTCGTGGCGGGCGGCATCTATATTCGGGGCAGCTTGCAAGGTACGCCGGGGTTGAATACGGCCATTTTGGCGATCGGTGCAGTATTGGCCAGCTTCATGGGGACGACAGGTGCGTCCATGCTGCTGATTCGGCCCCTGATTCGGGCGAACGCCCAGCGCTCGCGGGTTGTTCATGTCATTGTGTTTTTCATTTTCATTGTGTCCAACGCCGGTGGATCGTTGACGCCACTGGGCGATCCGCCCCTGTTCCTTGGGTTTTTGAAGGGCGTGCCGTTTGTTTGGACGCTGCAGCATATCTGGCTGGATACGCTGTTTCTGGTCGGGATTTTGTTGCTGGTGTTTTTCCTGCTTGACCATTGGATGCTGCGCCAGGAGCAAAGCCATGGCCAGCCTGCGTCTGTCGATACCGGCACCCGGGAAGCCCTGGGCTTTGACGGCAAGTTCAACTTCGTCCTGCTGGCGGTGGTTGTCGGCCTGGTGCTGATGAGCGGGCTGTGGCAGAGTCCGGTGGTTTTTGATATTGCCGGAACCGAGGTTGGGCTGCCGGGGATGGTTCGTGACCTGGGGCTGGTGTTGGTGACGGTGGTGTCTTTGTCCATGACCGCCCGCCGGGTGCATGAGGCCAACCAGTTTGGCTGGGATCCGATGTTCGAGGTGGCCAAGTTGTTTGCCGGGATTTTCCTGACGATTATCCCGGTGATTGCGATGTTGAAAGCCGGCACGGAAGGGCCGTTTGCTTCGATCGTGCGGGCCGTGACTAATCCGGATGGTTCGCCCAATCCCGCGATGTATTTCTGGGCTACGGGGGTGTTGTCGTCATTTCTGGACAATGCGCCGACCTACCTGGTGTTCTTCAATACGGCTGGCGGCGATGTGGCCCATTTGACGACGGAAATGGCCACGACCCTGGCCGCCATTTCGGCCGGCGCCGTCTTCATGGGCGCGAATACCTATATCGGGAATGCTCCGAACATGATGGTCAAGGCCATCGCGGAAGACCGTGGTGTGCGGATGCCGAGTTTCTTCGGCTACATGTTCTGGTCCGGGTGTATTTTGATTCCGTTGTTTGTCGTGATGACTTTCATTTTTTTCCGCTGATGGAAAGGTGAGCGATGTCACGTCCCCATATCTTGATTGCCCGGGCGATTGCGCCGCAGGTGGTGGATTTCTTGCGCGAACACTGTGAGGTGCAGGACAACCAGGCCGACGTTGCGTGGGACGCCGAGGCCCTGGTGGCCCAGTTGCAGGGCAAGGATGGTTTTCTGGCGACTGGCATCCAGCGTGTGGATGCTGCCTTGCTGGCAGCCTGCCCCCGGCTCAAGGCCGTGGCGAACATGACGGTGGGCTACAACAACTTCGACGTGGCGGCACTGACTGCTGCCGGGGTACAGGGCAGCAATACCCCGGATGTGCTGACGGAAACCACAGCCGATTTCGGCTTTGCCCTGCTCATGGCCACGGCCCGGCGCATTACGGAAGGGGAGCGCTTCCTGCGGGCCGGCCAGTGGCGCGAATGGCGTTACGACATGCTGCTGGGCGCCGAGGTGCATGGCAGCACCCTGGGCATCCTCGGTATGGGGCGTATCGGCCAGGCCATCGCCCGGCGTGCGGCGAAGGGCTTCGGGATGCGGGTGCTGTACCACAATCGCACGCCGGTGGCGCCCGCGCTGGAAGCGGATTGCTGCGCCCGGTATGTCGACAAGGAAACGCTGCTGCGCGAGTCGGACCATGTCATGCTGATATTGCCGTTCACGCCGGAGAACCGCCACGCCATCGGTGCCCAGGAACTGGCGCTGATGCGCCCGGGCGCCACCCTGGTGAACATTGCCCGGGGCGGCATCGTGGACGATGCCGCGCTGGCCCGGGCTTTGCGCACCGGGCAGATTGCAGCGGCGGGCCTGGATGTGTTCGAGGGCGAACCCCAGGTGCATCCCGATCTGCTGGTCGTGCCCAATGTGGTGCTGACACCGCATATCGCCAGTGCCACCGAAGCCACGCGGCGCAAGATGTGCCAACTGGCCGCCGACAACCTGGTCGCCGTGCTGCAGGGGCAAGCCCCTTTGACCCCCGTCAACACGCCTGACCCGGTGGCACGGATGCAGCGCTGGGGCGGTTGAAGCAGCCCTTTCGGTATGGATGAAACCAGCTCCCGACGCTTGGCTGGCAAGCGTCGGGAGCTATTTTTTTGTGCTCTGTCCGTGAAAGGCTCGGGGGGCTGTGGAAGTGTGTGGAGAGAAATCCACACTACTTAGGGGAAATTACCAATTTTTGACGTAAAGCAAATTTGACCATTTTGCTCATGGGCTTAATACGCAGCACGGGGGTCGTCCCCGGACAACACTTGAATACCTTTCACCATGATGAAGAAAACCCTGCTGGCAGCTGCTGCCCTGTGTGCCCTGACCTCCGGCGCTGCCATGGCGCAACAACACCAACAAGACGGCAAGTGGATGGTGCGTGCCCGCGCTGTGCACCTGGACAGCCACAACGGCGGTGCTGCTGGCGACAAAGGCGTCAGCATCAACGACAAGGTCATCCCCGAGCTGGACATCTCCTACTTCTTCACGCCCAACTTTGCGGCTGAGCTGATCCTGACCTACCCGCAAAAGCACGACGTGCGGCTGAACGGCGCCAAGATCGGCACTCTGAAACATCTGCCTCCCACCCTGACGGCGCAATACCACTTCACCAACCTGGGCGCTTTCAAGCCCTACGTGGGCGCCGGTATCAACTACACCCGCTTTTCCAGCGTGGATATCCTGAACGGTGCTTTGACCGTCAAGAAAAACAGCTTTGGCCCGGCCCTGCAAGTGGGCTTTGACTACGCGCTGGACAAGAACTGGTCGATCAACTTCGACGTGAAGAAGGTGTATATCGACACCAAGGTGAGCGGCGGCATTGGCAAGTTCAAGGTCGATCCCGTGCTGGTCGGCGTGGGCCTGGGCTACCGCTTCTGACGCCTGCCTGTTGAAACGCAGCGTTGCTGCGTGATGGTTCAGGACTCCAAGGAAAAGCGCCACCGTTTGGGTGGCGTTTTTTTTATAGCTGTTTCCGCTGATTATTATTGGATTTCAGAGTGTTTGTTATCTGAAACCCTTTGTTTTTCAGCGGGATAAGCTCTCTTTTTAAACAGCCGCCAGGGCGCGGTTCAGGTCTTCCAGCAGGTCGTCGATGTGCTCGATGCCGATGGACAGGCGCACCATGCCCTCGGTCACGCCGGCCTTGGCCAGCTCCTCGGGGTTGAGCTGGCGGTGCGTGGTCGAGGCCGGGTGCGTGGCCAGCGACTTGGCATCGCCGATGTTCACCAGGCGCAGGAACAACTGCAGCGCATCCAGGAAGCGGGCGCCAGCGGCGCGGGCGTCTTCGCCGGGGGCGGTTTTCAGGCTGAACGACAGGATGCCCGAGGCCTTGCCGCCCATCTGGCGCTGTACCAGGGGGTGGTCGGGATGGTCGGGCAGACCGGCGTAGCGCACCCATTCCACCTTGGGGTGGTTTTGCAGGGTTTCGGCAATCTTTTGCGCGTTGGTGCAGATGCGGTCCATGCGCAGGGGCAGGGTTTCAATGCCTTGCAGCGTCGCCCAGGCGTTGAAGGGCGACAGCGCCGCGCCCATGTTGCGCAGCGGTACCACGCGCGCGCGGGCGATGTAGGCGGCCGCACCCAGGGCTTCGGTATAGACCACGCCGTGGTAGCTCACGTCCGGCTCGTTCAGGCGCTTGAAGCGCTCTTTGTGCTCGGCCCATGGGAACTTGCCGCTATCGACGATGACACCGCCGATGCTGTTGCCGTGGCCGTTCATGTACTTGGTCAGGGCGTGGACGACGATGTCCGCACCATGCTCAAACGGGCGGCACAGGTAGGGGCTGGGCACGGTGTTATCGACGATCAGCGGCAGGCCATGGGCGTGGGCCACGTCGGCCAGGGCGCGGATGTCGGTCACATTGCCCAGGGGGTTGCCAATTGATTCGCAGAACACGGCTTTGGTGCGCGCATCGATCAGTTTGGCGAAGCTGGCCGGGTCGCGCGGATCGGCAAAGCGCACTTCGATGCCTTGCTGCGGGAAGGTGTGGGCAAACAGGTTGTAAGTGCCGCCGTACAGGGTGCTGGCGCTGATGATGTTGTCCCCGGTCTCGGCAATGGTCTGGATGGCAGCGGTAATGGCCGCCATGCCCGAGGCCATGGCCAGCGCACCGATGCCGCCTTCCAGCGCGGCCACGCGCTGCTCCAGCACGTCGGTGGTGGGGTTCATGATGCGGGTGTAAATGTTGCCGGCCACTTTCAGGTCGAACAGGTCGGCACCGTGCTGGGCGTTGTCGAAGGTGTACGAGGTGGTCTGGTACAGCGGTACGGCGGCCGAGCGGGTCGTTGGCTCGGATTTATAGCCGGCATGGACGGCCAGGGTTTCAATGCGCATTGCGGTCTCCATAAAAGATGCGCAGCATAGCGTGTTACCAGCGCAGGTTGGCGCTGGACGGCAGCGGGAAGGGGGCTGCTATTGGAATCAGCGGGGGGCTGCTGTTCCCGGCTCCAGGCGAAACACTTCGACGCTGCCTGTCAGGCGGTTGGCCTGCTCGCGCAGCGCCGCCGAAGCGGCCGCAGCCTGCTCGACCAGCGCGGCGTTTTGCTGCGTGGCCTGGTCCATCTGGCCCACGGCCTGATTGACCTGGGCGATGCCGTTGGATTGCTCGCTGGAAGCATGGGCAATCTCCTGCATCAGGTGCATGACCTGGTCGACGTTGTTCAGCACGCCCTGCATCCCCTGCCCGACGGTGCCGGCCTGGGCGGTGCCCACGTTGACTTCGCTGGCGGCCGCTTCGATCAGCGCCTTGATCTCGCGGGCCGCCTCGGCGCTACGCCCGGCCAGGGCACGCACCTCGGCGGCGACGACGGCAAAGCCCCGGCCTTGCTCCCCGGCGCGGGCGGCTTCCACGGCGGCGTTCAGCGCCAGGATGTTGGTCTGGAAGGCGATGCCGTTGATGACGCCGATGATGTCGGTGATGCGGGCCGAGCGCTGGGCAATGTGCTCCATGGTCTGGACCATGGCGGTGACGGCCTGCTGGCTTTGGTGCGCAGCGCCCGAGGCACTGGTGGCCAGCGTATGCGCATGGCGGGCGCTGGCGGCGTTTTGCTGCACGGTGGAGGACAGCTCCTCCATGCTTGCGGCGGTTTCCTCCAGGGCCGCGGCCTGCTGTTCGGTGCGGCCGGACAGGTCGTTGTTGCCCGTGGCGATTTCATGGGCGCCGGTGCGGATCTGCTCCACGCTGTCGCGCACCTGGCCAATGGTGGTGCGCAGCGTCTGCTGGGTGCTGCGCAGGCTGTGCAGCAGCAGATGCACTTCGTTGCGGCTAACGGGCGGGCAGGTGGGCAGGGCGTCGCTGAGGTTGCCGGCCCCCAGGGCCTGCAACCCGTGGACCACGCTTTGCACCGGGGCCAGGGTGCTGCGGGCCAGCCAGCGGATCAGCAGGGCAATGAGCAGGGTGCCTGCCAGCATCAGCACCAGTTGCAAGTGCATCTGGCGGGTGCTGGCGCCCAGGTAGTCCTGCACGTCGCCGTAGCCGTAGACCACCCAGTTCCAGCCGGGAATGGTTTTCCAGCTGATGAATTTTTCCGCCCCGTCGATCGCGATGCGCTCCACGCCCTCGGGGGCCGAGGTAAACGTGGCACGCAGGGCGGCAAAGGCTGCGGGGGAGTTGCCGGCGCTCAACAGGTCGCCGGGCTGGCCAAAGCTGCCGGCAACGCGCAGCCAGTCCTGCCCCCCTGCGGTGGGGCGCAGGATGAAGAGCTGGCCATGCTCGGCCAGTTTGACCTGGGCCAGTTCCTGGAGCACGGGGTCGATCTGGGCGCCGATATCCAGCCGGCTGACGATGCCGGCGTAGACCTGCCCTTGCCCATCCTTGAGCGGCAGGACGGTGGCCAGATGCCACTTGCCGCCCACCAGATCGGGAAAGTCCGCAGTTTTTCCCTGCTCCAGCGCCTGCGCGATCGGGCTGTCGGCTGGCAATGCCTGCCCCAGGCGGTACGCGTCCTGGTCCTGGTAGGCGCTGGCAATGCGCAGCCACCGGCCCTGGGAGCGGGCATACACCTCGGAGACAACGCCCGTGACGCTGCGCATCAAGTCCTGGTTGGCGTTGATGGTGGCTTGCGGGGTGGTCAGCAGCGGCCAGCCTTCATCGGTTTGCCCGGTGGCTTGCGGCAGGCCACCCATGTAGCGCTGCAGCACGGGGTAGAGGGACAGGCCGCGCTCCTGCGCGATGCGGTAGACCAGCAGCAGGGTGCGTTCGTACCCGGCCAGCCCCGCCCGGTTGGCATCGCGCACGTTGCCGATGGCCGTTTGCCGGTTTTGCCAGGTGATGGTGCCGGCCAGAACGGCCATGACGATGACGGTGATCAGGGTGGCGGCAATGAAGAGCTGGTTGCCCAGCGTGGCCCGCGCCATCCGGCCGGTAATGCGGTTCGACATGCTGCCTCCGTGGTTGTAGTAACAAGTGTTGTAGCACCTGAAAAACTATAACGGCAGCCATTGGCACGTCCAGTGCTGGCAGGGTGTAAACAGTTTTTCCCAAAGCCTTCGTCCATGGACGTGGACGGGCGCGTTCCGGCAGTTTACAGGCCCAGCGTCAGTTGTGCTTCTTCGCTCATCATGGAGCGTGTCCAGGGCGGGTCGAAGACCAGGTTCACGGTAATGTCCTCGACCTTGGGCAGGGCCAGCACCTTGTCGCAGACTTCGTTGGCAATGGCTTCGCCCATGCCGCAGCCGGGGGCGGTGAGGGTCATGTCGATGGTCACGCGCACGTCGCCGTGGGCGTCGATGGGTTCGACCTCGCACCGGTAGACCAGCCCCAGGTCGACGATGTTCACCGGGATTTCCGGGTCGTAGCAGGTGCGCAGCGTTTCCCAGATGAGTGGTTCGATTTCGGCCGTCGAGACGTTCTCGGGCACGACGATGCTTTCGGGCGGCTCCTTGCCGATGGCGTCGGCATCTTCGCCGCGCAGGCGCACGAGCTGGCCTTCCACGACCAGGGTGAAGGAGCTGCCCAGCGCCTGGGTGATTTGCGCTAGCTGCCCTTCGTGCAATGCAAAGGGCTGGCCGCTGGGAATGGTTTCGACGGTGACGCTGCGGCGTACCAGCACGTCCTCGCGTTGGCGGCGGTTCATCATGCGGCACCCCCTTCGGTGGCGGGAATGCCGTCTTCGGTGCTGGCCGCGTCCTGGTTGCCGGTAATGGCGTGCATCAGGGCGTGCCAGCCGAGCAGGGCGCATTTGATGCGGCTGGGG
The DNA here is from genome assembly GCA_902175065.1 of uncultured Comamonas sp. GTDB lineage: Bacteria > Pseudomonadota > Gammaproteobacteria > Burkholderiales > Burkholderiaceae_C > Comamonas. The sequence goes on from CABIIJ010000093.1 coordinate 10,794, forward strand.
TATTGGCGCACGCCCGACAGGCTGACCAGCTTGCCCAGGGGGGCTTCCTCAGGGTCTTCCTCGCCCGTCAGCACGGCGCGGAAGTGCTTTTGCAGTGCCTGGGCGACGGCCACGTCCTGGCCCTTGACGGCCTCGGTCATCATCGAGGTGGAGGCCATGCAGATGGCGCAGCCCTGGCCGCTGAAGCGGATGTCCTGCACGGTGCTGCCGTCCAGCAGCAGTTCCACGGCCACGCGGTCGCCGCAGGAGGGGTTGGTGCCCTGGGCCTGGTGGCTGGGGTGCTCCAGATGGCCAAAATTGCGCGGGGCACGCTTGTGCTCCAGCACGACTTCCTGGTAGAGATCGTTTTCTACAGAACTCATCGCAAAACTTTCAGTGCATGGGCGACGCCGTCGATCAGGCGGGTCACCTCTGCTTCGGTGTTGTACAGGGCAAACGAGGCGCGGGTGGTCGGCCCCAGCCCTAAATGGTTGTGCAGCGGCTCGGCGCAGTGGTGGCCGGTACGCACGGCAATGCCGCGCTCGTCCAGCAGGGTGCCGATGTCGTGCGGGTGCACATCCTGCACAACAAAGGAAACCAGTGCCGCCTGTGGGGACTGGGGGGCGAAGACGGTTACGCCGTCCAGCGCCTGCAGGCCCGCCACGGCCTGGGCACGCAGGCGGTGAATATGGGCGTCGATGCGGCTGCGTCCCACCTGCTCGATGAAGCGTGCGGCAGCGGCCAGGCCGACGGCCCCGGTGACGTTGGGCGTGCCGCCCTCCAGGCGGGTGGGGATGGCGGCGTAGCCCGCACGGTCGTACTCGACCCATTCCACCATGTCGCCACCCAGGCGCAGGGGATACAAAAGTTCCAGCGCCTTGCGCTTGCCGACCAAGGCGCCGGTGCCCATCGGGCCGTACATCTTGTGGCCGGAGAAGGCCAGATAGTCGCAATCGAGATCGGCCACCGCAGGCATGGTGTGGCCCACGGCCTGGGCAGCGTCCAGCACCGTCAGCGCCCCGGCCTGTTTGGCCAGGGTGAGCATGGCCTCGTAGGGCGGACGCTCGCCCGTGGCATTGGCCCCGGCGGTGATGGCCAGCACGCGGGTTTTTTCGGTGATGAGGGCTTGCAAATCCTCCAGATGCACGCTGCCCTGGGCATCGGGCATCAGCACGCGCAGCCTGGCGCCGGTCATGCGGGCGGCTTGCTGCCAGGGTACGAGGTTGGCGTGGTGTTCCAGGCCGCTGACGATGATCTCATCGCCCGGGCGCAGCCAGGCCTTGTCCGGCCCTGCTGCCCACAGCCCCTGGGCCACGGTGTTCAGGGCTTCGGTGGTGCCGCTGGTAAAGGCCAGTTCGTGCTCCTTGCCCGCGCCGATGAAGACTTTCAGGGTGGTGCGTGCGGCCTCGAAGGCGTCGGTGGCGCGTTGGCTCAGGGTGTGTACGCCCCGGTGGATGTTCGCCCGGTCGTGCTGCTCGAAGTCGAGCATCGCCTGCTGCACCGGCAACGGGGTTTGCGTGGTGGCGGCGTTGTCCAGGTAGGCCAGGGGCTGGCCCTTGATCTGCTGTTGCAGCACGGGGAACAGGCTGCGCAGCAGATCGGGCTGGAGCAGGGGGGGGGCTGCGACGGTGGTCATACCTCCTCCTTGACCAGGCGGGCGGTGATGGCCTGGGGCAGCCACTCGCCTTCCAGCCAATGGGTGAGGAGGGCGCTGGCGCTGTCCTCGTCGCCCTCGGTGTTGGGCAAGGCCCGCTCCAGCAGGGCGCGGGCCTTGCCTTCGATGATCAGGCGGCGTGCCGTGGCGGCATCCAGGCCGCGCTGCTGGGCATAGAACAGGGCATCTTCCGGCAAGGCGCCCCAGGTGGCGCCGTGGACGGCGGCGACTTGGTCGTGCAGGATTTCCAGGTGCGGGCGCAGGATCAGGCGCGGCTGGCCGTCCAGTGCGATGCCCCACAGGCGCTGGTGGACGTTGGCGTCCTGCGCACCGGGGGCGATGTAGGTAAAGGCGTTGGCCACGCTGCGGGACTTGCCGCTGGCCAGGGCCAGCATTTGCACGTGGCTGTCGGTATCGGGCGCGTTGTGGCGGGTGTAGACCTGCTGGTCGACGTTCAGGCTACCGGTGAGCAGCAGGCCCGCATGGCGCACCTGGGCGCCGGGGCCGTGCAGATCGACGTCGCTGCGCTGCAACTGGTAGGCGCAGCCGCTGGTGCACAGCGCCTGGTGGTAGCGGGCGTGGCCCTGTACCTGGACGTTCTGGGTGTGGGCCAACTGGTCGGCGGCCTGCACGTCGGTAATGCGCAGGTGCTGCAGGACGGCGCCTTCGCCCAGGCGGATGTGCATGTGCAGGTTTTGCGTGATCTGCGCCAGGTCTGCCGCACGGCCGTGGGTGTGCAGCAGCAGGCAGCGGGCGCCGGGGGCCACGTCCAGCACCAGCAGGGGGGCATCGACGGCAGCGTGGGCGGTGTGGTGGATGTGCAGGCGCACGGGCGCGGCATCGGTGCTGGCGGCAACCTGCACGCGCACGCCCTGGCGGCACAGGGCGCGGTGCGCCCAGGCGAAGGGAGCGGCTTCGCCGCTGGGCGCGGGCAGGTCGGCAAACAGGGTCTGGCGTTCCTGGGCATCCAGGGCGTTGAGCTGTTGCACCTGGACGTTTGCCGCACCGCTTTGCACGGTCACTTGCCAGTCTTGCTGCGTTGCCGGCGCCGTGGCCTGGCTGCCCAGCCATTCTTCCAGTGCCGGCGGGGGCAGGTGGTGGAAGGCTTCGCTGTGGCGGGCGATCCAGCCGAGCGTTTGCAGGCGCTCCTGGGCGTGGGGGATATCGAGAATGTCGCTCATGCCGGCCACCTCAAGCGTTGGCGCGGGCAAAGCCGGTTTCTGCGATGCTGCGGGCCAGGGCCAGGTCGCCGCTTTCGGCGATGCGGCCCTGGTCCAGGCGCAGCACCTGATCGGGTTGCAGGGATTCGATCATTTGCAGGTAGTGCGAGACGACGATGAACGCCGTGCCCTGGGCCCGCATTCGTTGCACCAGCTCGACCACGGCCCGCACGCCGTCCACGTCCAGGCCGGAGTCGATTTCGTCGAGCAAGGCAACGCGGGGTTGGAGCAGGGTCAGTTGCAGCAGCTCGTTGCGCTTGCGTTCGCCGCCGGAGAAGCCTTCGTTCACCGGGCGGCCCAGCATGGCGGCGGGCATCCCCAGCTCCTTGGCGCCTTGCTTGGCGCTGTTCAGGAAGTCAAAGGCATCCAGCGGCGTTTCACCGCGTGATTCGCGCACGGCGTTCAGGGCGGTGCGGATGAACAGATTGTTCTTGACGCCCGGAATGTCCGGGGGCGACTGGAAGGACAGGAAAAAGCCTGCCCGGGCGCGTTCGTGCGCGGGCAGTTGCACCAGGTCTTTGCCGTTCAGCAGCGCCTGTCCGGCGGTGACGTGGTAGTTGGGGTGGCCTGCCAGGGCCATGCCGAAGGTGCTTTTGCCGCTGCCGTTGGCCCCCATCAGCACGATCAGGCTGCCGGGCTGCACGTCCAGCGATACCGATTGCAGCACGGTGCGCTCGCCAATTTCCACGCGCAGGTCACGCACTTGTAGAACGGGGGTGGTTGTGGTCATGAAACTTCCTTGAATCTTGAATTTGATAGCTTTAACCGCTTTATTGGTAAGCGTTTGAGTGCAATTTCGTGCTTTTTAGCCGACCGCGCCTTCCAGCGAGACGGCCAGCAGGGCCTTGGCCTCCAGGGCGAATTCCATCGGCAGCTCTTCGAGTACGGCCTGGCAGAAGCCGCCGACGATGAGGGAGGTGGCCTCCTCCGGATCGATGCCGCGCTGCTGGCAATAGAACAGGCGCTCTTCGGAGATGCGGGTGGTCGTGGCCTCGTGCTCGACCATGGCGTCGCTGCGGGCGGTATCGACGTACGGGAAGGTATGGGCACCGCAATGGCCGCCGATCAGCAGCGAATCGCACTGCGTGTGGTTCTGCGCCCCCTCGGCGCCGGCATTGATGCGCACCAGCCCCCGGTAGCTGTTGTGGGCGTGGCCCGCACTGATGCCCTTGGAGACGATGCGGCTGGTGGTGTTCTTGCCGATATGGATCATCTTGGTGCCCGTATCGGCCTGCTGGCGGTGGTTGGACACGGCGATGGAATAGAACTCCCCGCTGGAATCGTCGCCGCGCAGCACGCAGGAGGGGTATTTCCAGGTGATGGCCGAGCCGGTCTCGATCTGCGTCCAGGCGATGCGCGAGCGCTTGCCTGCGGCCAGGCCGCGCTTGGTCACGAAGTTGTAGATGCCGCCCACGCCGTTTTCATCGCCGGGGTACCAGTTCTGCACCGTGGAGTATTTGATGTAGGCATCGTCATGGGCGATCAGCTCCACCACGGCGGCGTGCAACTGGTTTTCGTCGCGCTGGGGGGCGGTGCAGCCTTCCAGGTAGCTGACCTCGCTGCCTTCCTCGGCAATGATCAGCGTGCGTTCGAACTGGCCCGTACCCTGGGCGTTGATGCGGAAGTAGGAGGACAGCTCCATCGGGCACTTCACGCCCTTGGGGATGTAGACGAAGGAGCCGTCCGAGAACACGGCCGAATTCAGCGCCGCGTAGTAGTTGTCGCTTTGCGGCACGACGGAGCCGAGGTACTTTTCCACCAGTTCCGGATGGTTCTGCACCGCGTGCGAGAAGGAGCAGAAGATCACCCCCACGTCGGCCAGCTGCTGGCGGAAGGTCGTGCCCACGGACACCGAATCGAACACCGCATCCACCGCCACGCCCGCCAGCTTGGCGCGTTCGTGCAGGGGCACGCCCAGTTTTTCATAGGTTTCCAGCAGCTTGGGGTCGACTTCATCCAGGCTCTTGGGCTTGTCCTTGAGCGACTTGGGCGCGGAGTAATAGGACAGGGCCTGCAGGTCGATGGGGGCAATCTGCAGACGCGCCCATTCGGGCAGTGCCATGCCTTGCCAGCGCTTGAGGGCCGCCAGGCGCCAGTTGAGCAGGAACTCCGGCTCCTTCTTGATGCGCGAGATGGCGCGAATGGTGCTTTCATCCAGACCCGGGGGCAGGCTTTCGGACTCGATATCGGTCACAAAACCATGCTGGTAGGGACGCTGCAAAGCCTGGTTCAGGGCTTCTTCCTGGGGCTTGTCCGGGCTGATGGAGGAGGTCATGTCTGGAGAAGGTGCCATGGAGTGGTGTGTTATGAAATATCGCTATGAATCTTGGGGCTTTCCTGCATGACGGCCATGCGCTCTGCACCGTGATGAGGGAAGGCAAGGCGAGACTGTAAACGTCAACGCATCTGCATAAAAAAACATAGGGGAAAGCGCTTAATCAACTTGGGGATAAGCGCAAAAGCAGCAGCAATTTTTTGAAAGTGTTCAACACCCGTAAAAAACCAGCGCCTGCGAATGCGGGCGCTGGCGGGGACGGAAAGCCTTGGGCCGGGTTGCAAAAACAGTCTGAATGCGCAGGAAACCGGGGCTTTTTGGCCAAAACGGCTTGTTGTTTGGCCTATGCTCAAGGTGTAGGTTTTACTTGTAAAGGAGGTGCGCATGTTTAAGCATATTTTGGTTCCCGTGGATGGTTCTTCGACGTCGATGCAGGCCGTGAGCAAGGCCGCCGGCCTGGCCAAGGCGTTTGGCAGCGAGGTCACTGCGGTCTACGTGCTCGATCCCTATCCCTTCACCGGAGTGGGGGCTGACTTTGCCTATGGCCAGGCGCAGTACCTCAGTGCTGCCACGGCAGAAGCCAACAAGGCCCTGGAAGATGTGAAGAAGCTGCTGGAGGAGGCCGGGATTTCGGTCAAGACGCTGGTGGGCGAGGGGCACGCCATTCACGAAGGCATCGTGCGCGTGGCCGAAAACGTCGGGGCCGACCTGATCGTGATGGGGTCGCATGGCCGCCGCGGGCTGGAAAAACTGGTGCTGGGCAGCGTGGCGCAGCGCGTTCTGCAGGCCGCCCATGTGCCGGTGCTGGTGGTGCGTGCCTGAGATCGTGAACACGCTCTGAGCGGTTGCGTCTCTCCGTGCAGAAAAGGCAGCCTGGGCTGCCTTTTTTGTGTTTGATTGCTGGATTTTATTATTTTGATAGCTGTTTGCGCTTTGTATTGAACGATTTCATATTCGAATGATTCTTTAATCTTTATTCAATCAGCGGAAAAAGCTATCTTTATTGAAGTCTATCGGTGTGCAGATGCTGGGCCAGCTGGGCGTCCAGCGGCAGCGGTTCGGCGTGCAGTTGCGCGGCCAGCAATTCGCCGCACAGCGTGGACAGGGTGATGCCGCGTGCGCCCAGGGCGGTGAGGGCGAACAGGCCCGGCGCACCGGGCACCGGGCCGACGATGGGCAGGCGGTCGTGGCTGGCCAGCCGCACCCGGCCCCAGGTGGGCAGGCAGGCCGGGTCGCCGGGCGTAAAGGCCGGGGCGAGCTGCGCGGCACTGGCGGGCAGCAGTTGTGCCAGCTTGCCCAGGTTGTGGGCATGTGCGGCGGCCTGATCGGCGGGGGAGACGGGCAGTGCCGTCACATCCCGTTCGAAGGTGGAGCCCATGATCCAGAACGGCCCGTCGGCATCGGGCACATGGGGCACCAGATTGCCGCTGCCATTGACCGGGCCGGGCGGCAGCGCCGCCGCGTTGTCTGCCGTGCAACGTCCCCAGGTGACCTGGCCGCGCAGCGGCTGCAGCCGCCAGTGGGCGGGCAGAAAGGGAATGCTGGCCGACCCGGCAGCGATGATGGCGATGTCGGCCTGGGCCACGGTGTGCTGGTCGCCGTCCAGCGCCTGCCAGCCGTGGCCGGTGGACTGGGGCCGGGTGACCTGGGTCACTTGGCTGATGTGGGTATGGCCGACAAAGCGGATGTTCGGGTGCCGCAGCTGTGCCGCCACCAGGGCTGCCGGGCGCAGCCAGCCCGCGCGGTGGTGCCACAGGGCCGGGGCGTCGGGGGGCAGGCCCACGGTTGCGCATTGCATGGCCGTTGCCGCCTGGCTCCAGGCCAGGCCCGGGCCATCCTCCCAGGCCAGATGGCGTGGTTCCAGGCTGTCGTGCTCCAGAACACCGCTCAATGCCCAGTCTTTGCCCGGGGTGCAGCATTGCGCCAGGCGCGGCAGCAGGGCGTGCAGCCCGGCGCGGGACAGGCGCGACAGCGGGCAGTCGTCCGGCGAGGTATGCGGGCAGAACAGCCCGGCGGGCAGGCCCGAGGCGCCATCGGCAGGCGCTGCGCCGCTGCCCAGCACCGTCACCTGCCAGCCGCGCTGCGCCAGGCTCCAGGCGGCGCTGCTGCCTGCCAGCCCGGCGCCCAGCACCAGGGCCGTGCCGGGGCGGGCAGATTGGGCCACGGGTTTGCGCAGCGGCCAGGACGGATCGAAACGGGCGTGCAGGGGGCCGGTCATGTCAACGGCACAGCCGCTGCGCTCCAGCAGTGCTGCCAGATCGGCATTCTGCGGGGCCAGCCATTGGGTGCCGCGCTGGCAGTGGCGCAGCAGGGGCTTGAGGGCGTGGGGCGCCAGCCAGGGCCGGGCATCGCTGCCCAGCACGATGGTGTCGGCCACCATGCTCTGCCGACGCAGCAAGGCGGCGGTATCGCCCAGCCACAGCGTCAGTTGCAGCGCACCGCCTGCCAAAGGGATGCGCTGCACGCCGGGAAGCAGGCCGCCCAGTTGCGCCTGCCAGGCGGCCGGGGCGCAAGCCAGCAAGGGCCGGGCATCGGGCAAGACCAGCACATAGTGCAAGTGCTGCGGGCGCTGCTGCGGATCGGCAGCCTGCCACGCCTGGTACACGGCCTGCAGTGCCTGCCCATCGCCGCTGACATCCAGCACGCGCCAGGCGGTGTGCTGCGCCCAGGCGCGGGGCAGGGGGGCGAGCCAGTCCGGCAAGCACATCGGCAGGTTCATTCCCAGCGCTCCTGGTAGGAGAACACCGGCAAACGCCAGCCCAGGCGGATGGCCAGCAGGCGAAAGGCCAGCCCCCCGGCAAAGCACACGGCGATGTTGATGTCGTGGTTGACGTTCAAGGCACTGAGCAGCCAGTAGAGCAGGCACACCGCCAATGAGACGCTGGCGTACAGCTCGCGGCGGAAGACCACCGGCACCTGGTTGCACAGCACGTCGCGCACGATGCCGCCGCTGATGCCGGTGAGCATCCCGGCCATGATGACGACCACGCGCGGGTAGCCATGCTCCAGGGCGACGCTGCAGCCGATCAGCGAGAAGGCGATCAGCCCCATGGCATCCAGCAGCAAAAACACCTGCTTCAGATGGCGCATATGGCGGGCCACGATGGTCGTCAGCAGCCCGGCGCTGATGACCAGGTAGACGTATTCCGGGTGCTGCGTCCAGCCGATGGGGTAGTGGCCCAGCACCATGTCGCGGATGGTGCCGCCGCCCAGGGCGGTGACGAAGGCAATCACGGCCACGCCGAAAATGTCCATGTTGCGCCGCCCGGCGGCCAGGGCGCCGGACATGGCTTCGGCCGTGATGGCGATGAGGTAGATGACCAGCATGGTGGTCAGTTGCGAGAACTGGAAGGATTCCAGCAGGGAGGTCGAGGGCAGCATAAACACCTTGCAGGGGGAAGGAGGGGTGCCTCTCCCGCTGTCCTTTTACCTGAGAGTTGCGTGCGCGGGTGGCGCACTTGCCCCTTCGGTGAGCCACGGCGTCCGGGCATGGGCCGGGCGGTGGCTGCTCTCCAGTCGGCGAAATTTTCTTGCGGTACCGGGGCCTGAGCGATTATGGGAGTTTGCGCCTTCGGCGGGGCTGGTGGTGACGGCAGCCCGCTCTCCCGCGAGAAAGCGGGCGATTATGGCACGGCTTATTCCGTGGGCGGAACGTAGCCCGCCGCCTGCTCGGCACCGTCGCCAAAGAAGTGCGCCTCCATTTGCCTGGCCAGGTATTTGCGGGCCTGGGCATCGGCCAGATTCAGGCGGTTTTCATTGACCAGCATGGTCTGGTGCTTGAGCCAGGCGGCCCAGGCCTCCTTGCTGACGCTGGCGAAAATGCGCTTGCCCAGTTCGCCGGGGTAGGGGGGAAAGTCCAGGCCGTCGGCCTCTTTATTCAATTTGATGCAGTGAACGGTGCGTGCCATGAGGGGATCCTTGTTGATTTCAGATTTTTGAGTAATAACAAACTGAAATCTTATTGGTTTGAGTTTGATAAAGCTGCTTTGAGAATGCGCGGCAACCGCAACACGTCCGTTGCCCTTTTCCCAAAAGAAAGCCCGCTATGAAAAATCGCCGCAACTTTATCAAGATTCCCGCCCTGGCTGCCCTGTGGGTGGGCTTGACCTTGACCGCTTCGGCGGCTTGGGCGCAGCAGCCGCCCAAGCCGGTCACGCTGCTCAACGTCTCCTACGACCCGACCCGGGAGCTGTACGCGGACTACAACCAGGCATTTGCCAAGTATTGGAAAGCCAAGACGGGGCAGGAGGTGACGGTCAAGCAGTCGCACGGCGGCTCGGGCAAGCAGGCGCGTTCCATCATCGACGGTATCGATGCCGATGTGGCCACCCTGGCCCTGGCGGGCGACATCGATGCCCTGGTGCAGCATGGCGGGCACCTTGCCGCTGACTGGCAGCAGCGCCTGCCGCAGGGCAGCGCCCCCTATACCTCGACCATCGTGTTCCTGGTGAAAAAGGGCAATCCCAAAGGGCTGAAGGATTGGGACGACCTGGCCCGCCCGGGCGTGCAGGTCATCACGCCCAACCCGAAAACCAGCGGCGGCGCCCGCTGGAACTACCTGGCCGCCTGGGCGTTTGCCGAGCGCAAGCACGGCAGCGCCGAAAAGGCGCAGGATTTCGTGCGCCAGCTCTACAAGAACGTGCCGGTGCTGGACACCGGGGCACGCGGCTCCACCATCACTTTCGTGCAGCGCGGCGTGGGCGACGTGCTGCTGGCCTGGGAGAGCGAAGCCTTCCTGGTACTCAAGGAGTTCGGCCCGGACAAGTTCGAGATCGTCGTGCCTTCGCTGTCCATCCTGGCGCAGCCGTCCGTCGCCGTGCTGGACAAGGTGGTGGACAAAAAGGGCACCCGGGCGGTGGCACAGGCCTATCTGCAACACCTGTATAGCCCCGAAGGCCAGCGCATCGCCGCCAAGCACTACTACCGGCCCACCGATGCCCAGGTGCAGGCAGAGTTTGCCAGCCACTTCCCGCGCCTGGAGCTGGTCACCATCGACCAGGCCTTCGGCGGCTGGGGCAAGGCCAGCCAGGCGCATTTTGCCGACGGCGCCAGCTTTGACCAGATCTACGCCAACAAGTAGAAAACTACAAAAAAGCGAGCTTCTACCGCTGTAATCCATTGGATTTATGGATTGAACCATCAGTAAACCGTTGGAAAATCAGCGCAGGAAGCTCATATTTTTATGATGGGGGCTGAAAAATCAAACCCATGCACATGGCGTCATGCCAGGGTCGCCAGGATGCGGAATGGGTTCTGAGACAATCCGCGCACCATGTCTGAACAGAACGTC
>CABIIJ010000094.1 GCA_902175065.1 uncultured Comamonas sp.
CCTGGGCACGGCAACGCGGCGTGCGGGCCAGCGTGCTGCGGGCCCCCGGCATCTACGCCCCCGACCGGCCCAACGGCACACCGCGCCAGCGCCTGCTCAAAGCCCTGCCCATCCTGCACGCTGCCGACGATGTGTTCACCAACCACATCCACGCCGACGATCTGGCCCGCGCCTGCCTGCTGGCCCTGTGGCGGGCCAGACCCTTGCGGGCCATCAACGTCTGCGACGACAGCCAGTTGCGCATGGGCGATTACTTCGAGCAGGCCGCTGACCTGTACGCCCTGCCGCGCCCGCCGCGCATCAGCCGCCAGCAGGCGCAGGAGCAGCTCCCGCCCGTATCGTTGAGTTTCATGAGCGAATCGCGGCGGCTGTCCAACTGCCGCTTGAAGGCCGAACTGGGGCTGCGTTTGCGCTGGCCGGATGTGTTGCAGGGCTTGGCAGCTGGTTTCAAAGAAGCCGATCAAGGCCGGGGCCGCACATTGCCCTTGCCGTCGTAGCAGCGGAACACGTTGCACTGCCAGGGGCCTTCCGGCTCGGGCGGGGGCGGCTTGCCATGCGGCGGACGGGGCCGGTGCCCCGGAGGGTGCGCTGGCGGATACGGGTAGACCGGGTAGGGCACCAGCACCGGCTCGACGGGTTCCGCGGGCGGTTGAATGATCTGCACCGGCGGGCGCTGCGCAACAGCGGCGGCGGCCTGGGCGGCGGCTTTTTCCGCTTCGGCACGGCGCAGGGCTTCGGTGCGGGCCTGCTCGGCCTGCCAACGCGCCCGGGCTTCCTCGTACTGCTGGGCCTGGGCGGCTTTTTCCTCGGGCGTCTGGGCGGGCAGCACCTCCACGCTGCGCTGGTGGCTGGGGCAGGGGCCATCGGTGTAGGTCACCTGCCCGGTGCGTGTGTCCGTGCAGCGCTGCACCTGCGCCGTGGCCGGGGCCATCCCGCCAATCGATACGGCAAGTGCAAAGGAAAAAGGGAAGAACAAACGCATGGTGTGCGCTACTGTGCCCGGGCTGCGCATTCGGTGCAAGCTTTCAAAAAAAGAAGCTTCTTCCGCTTGAATAACCTGGATATAAAAGATAAAACAATCTGAAAATCATGTTACTCAAGCGGAAAAAGCTATCAATTTTGATAAATAGTGCATGAAAAACGGGCCTTGCGGCCCGTTGCATTGCTGCGATCATGCAGCCGATACGTGAATCACATCAACGCTGTTACTTCAACGCCTTGTAGCGGAAGCGCTTGGGCGCTGCGCCCTCTTCGCCCAGGCGGCGTTTCTTATCGGCTTCGTATTCCTGGTAGTTGCCGTCGAAGAACACCCATTGCGAGTCGCCTTCCGCCGCCAGGATGTGCGTGGCAATGCGGTCGAGGAACCAGCGGTCGTGGCTGATGACCAGCACCGTGCCCGCGTATTCCAGCAGCGCGTCTTCCAGGGCACGCAGGGTTTCCACGTCCAGGTCGTTGGAGGGTTCGTCCAGCAGCAGCACGTTGCCGCCCTGAATCAGGGTCTTGGCCAGGTGCAGGCGGCCGCGCTCCCCGCCCGACAGGTTGCCGACCTTCTTCTGCTGGTCCTGGCCGCTGAAGTTGAAGCGCCCGCAATAGGCGCGGCTGGCCATCTGGAATTTGCCGATGTTCAGGATATCCAGGCCGCCCGAAACGTCTTCCCACACGGTCTTGTCGTCCGACAGGCTGTCGCGCGACTGATCGACGTAGGCCAGTTGCACGGTCTGGCCGATTTCTGCGGTGCCGCTGTCCGGCTGCTCCTTGCCTGCAATCAGCTTGAACAGCGTGGATTTACCCGCACCGTTGGGGCCGATGATGCCGACGATGGCCCCGGCCGGGATGTTCATGCTCAGGTTGTCGATCAGCAGGCGGTCGCCAAAGGCCTTGGAGACGTTGTTGAACTCGATCACCTTGCTGCCCAGGCGCTCGGCCACGGGAATGAAGATTTCCTGCGTTTCGTTGCGCTTCTGGTATTCGTAATCGCTCAGTTCCTCGAAACGGGCAATCCGCGCCTTGGATTTGGTCTGGCGGCCCTTGGCGTTCTGGCGCACCCATTCCAGCTCTTTCTTCAGGGCTTTGGCGCGGGCTTCCTCGCCTTTTTGCTCGGCCTCCAGGCGGTTCTGCTTTTGCAGCAGCCAGTCGGAGTAGTTGCCCTTGTAGGGAATGCCGTGGCCGCGGTCCAGCTCCAGAATCCACTCGGCGGCGTTGTCCAGGAAGTAGCGGTCGTGGGTGATGGCCACCACGGTGCCGGTGAAGCGGTGCAGGAACTGCTCCAGCCACTCGACCGATTCGGCGTCCAGGTGGTTGGTGGGTTCGTCCAGCAGCAGCATGTCGGGCTTGGACAGCAGCAGCTTGCACAGCGCGACGCGACGCTTTTCCCCGCCGGAGAGTTTGCCCACCACGGCATCCCAGGGCGGCAGGCGCAGTGCATCGGCAGCGATTTCCAGCTGGTGCTCGCTGTCCGTGCCGGCGGCGGCGATGATGGCTTCCAGCTCGCCCTGCTCGGCGGCCAGGGCGTCGAAGTCGGCATCTTCCTCGGCATAGGCGGCGTAGACCTCTTCCAGGCGGGCCTTGGCATTGTTCACCTCGGCCATGGCTTCTTCCACGGCCTGGCGCACGGTGTGCTCGGGATCGAGTTGCGGCTCCTGCGGCAGGTAGCCGATGGACAGGCCGGCCATCGGAATGGCTTCGCCTTCAAACTCCTTGTCCACCCCGGCCATGATTTTCAGCAGCGAAGATTTGCCCGAACCGTTCAGGCCCAGCACGCCGATCTTGGCGCCCGGGAAGAACGACAGAGAGATATCTTTCAAGATCTGCCGCTTGGGCGGCACGGTCTTGGTCAGGTGGTTCATCGAGAAAACGTATTGAGCCATGGGTCTTTCAAGGAAGAAATTTTTGCAATTGTTTCGCCGTCTTTGTACAGCGGCCAACCCGTGATTATCAACGCATGCGACAATGCGGGCTACCCGGGGATCCAGTTACCCCGGCGTTGCACTCTTGCTGGCGGTTCATCGCAGCCCACCCACGCTGTCCAATCGCCATCCAGGCTTGTGCAAACCCGATTCGCCTAGAGACTGGCCCGGTCGCCCGCAAGGGGTGGCCCTGCAAGGCGGATTTCCTTTTCAAAATACGCGTTTAACCCCCTGCGCCCAGGATGGGCGTATTGCAACAACAATGACATTTGAAGAACTGAACCTGGCCCCGGCCATCGTCCAAGCCGTGCACGAGCAAGGCTACACCGCCCCCACCCCCATCCAGGCCCAGGCCATTCCCGCCGTTCTGGCTGGTCATGACCTGCTGGCCGGTGCCCAGACCGGCACGGGCAAGACCGCCGCGTTTGCACTGCCCATCCTGCACCGCCTGACCCAAGGCGGCACGCAGAAGCCGGCTGGCGGCATCCGCGCCCTGATCCTGAGCCCCACGCGCGAGCTGGCCGCCCAGATCGAGGAGAACCTGCGCTCCTACGCCAAGCACCTGCCGGTGAAATCCACCGTCATCTTCGGCGGCGTGGGCATGAAGCCGCAGATCGACCGCATCAACCGGGGCATCGACGTACTGGTCGCCACTCCGGGGCGCCTGCTGGACCTGCAGCAGCAAGGCTTCATGGATCTGTCCAGCGTGGAAGTGCTGGTGCTCGACGAGGCCGACCGGATGCTGGACATGGGCTTCATCCACGACGTGAAAAAAATCCTGGCCTTGGTGCCCAAGGACAAGCAAAGCCTGCTGTTCTCGGCCACTTTCAGCGACGACATCCGCGAGCTGGCCAACGGCCTGCTGAAGAACCCGCAAAGCATCCAAGTCACCCCGCGCAACACCACGGTGCAGCGCATCACCCAGGTGATCCACCCGGTGGGGCGCGGCAAGAAAAAAGAGGCGCTGCTGCACATCATCCAGGAGCACGACTGGAGCCAGGTGCTGGTCTTCACCCGCACCAAGTTCGGCGCCAACCACGTGGCCGAATACCTCACCAAGCACGGCGTCACTGCCATGGCCTTGCATGGCAACAAGAGCCAGAGCGCCCGCACGCAGGCATTGGCAGGCTTTAAAACCGGCGAACTGCGTGCGCTGGTGGCGACCGATATTGCAGCACGGGGCATCGACATCGACGAGCTGCCGCACGTCGTGAACTACGAAATCCCCAACGTGCCGGAAGACTACGTCCACCGCATCGGCCGCACCGGCCGCGCCGGGCGCGAAGGCCATGCCGTCAGCCTGGTATGCCTGGACGAAGAAGGCTTCATGATGGAAATCGAACGCTTCACCAAACAGGAAATCCCCGTGCAGGTGCTGCCGGACTTCGGCCCCGCCGAGGGTGAGAAGGCCGAACCCATTGCCATGGGCCGCCAGACCATCTGGGGCGGCGCAGGCAAGCCCCCCAGCCGCGACGTCATGCAGGCCGCCGCCAAGGCTGCCCGCCAGGAGATGATGGAGCGCATCCGCAGCAACAAGACCACCCAGGGCAACCGGGGCGGCGGACGCGGCGGGCGCAAGCCCGTGGCCGAGGCAGCCGCCCAGGCCAGCGGGCAGGACGGCAACGCACCGGCAGACGGCACCGCCCCCTTGGGGGAGGCCGCACCGCGCCGAGGCGGCCAGGGCTACAACCGTTCGCGCCAGCGCCCGGGGCGCAATACCCCACGCCCGGCCGAGGGACGCGAGCCTCGGGAAGCCCGCCCCCCCCGCAGTGAGCCGCGTGACCACGAAGGCGGCGGCCGTTTTGAATTCCAGCCCCCGACCGATGCCCACCTGGGCACCCAGTTGGGCCGCCCCAGCCGCAAACCGGCCCGCGCCGGCAATGGCAGCCAGCCCGACCCGACCCGCACCAGCATCGACCTGATGGTCGATCGCCCCCGCCGGGGCGGCGGTGGTGGCGGCGGCGGTGGATTCAGCGGCAACCGCCGCCGCAGCGGCGGTAGTGGCGGCAATTTCGGACGCTGACCCCTGCTCTCCCGGCCCCAAGCGCTCCGGCCTTGGGGCCTTCGTTCTTCCAGGCCCCCCGGCCACCAGGGCACCGACCCTGACCTACTTGCGGTAGACCACATATGACCAATCCTCTTGCTCTTGTCGTCCCCCTCAACCCCTCTCCCGCCAAAACGCCGCAGCGCCTGTTGCTGGTCGCCTGCGCACTGGCTCTGACTGCCTGCGGCACCAGCGTGCCGCTGCCGCAATGGCCGGCCAGCCAGCCCACCACGGCACCCGCCCCGCAAACCGGCGTCCCGGCACCGGTCAGCACCACCACCGACACCACGGCCAGCACCACCCCGATCAGCCAATCCCTGGTGCAGGCCCTGCCCTACAGCGATGCCGTGGCCGCGCTTTTCCCGGACCCCGCCCAGCGTTACCACACCCCGGGCCTGGCCAGCGGGCGCAACGCCTTCACCAGCAACGCCGAGCTGACTGCGCAATTGCAGCAACTGTCCCCAGCGAGCAGCGATGGGCTGCAAATGGCCGTCCTGTCCGCCGGCAGTTCCCAGAACGGCCGCCCGATCAGTGCCGTTCTGGCGGCACAAAGCGCGGATCTGACCCCGGCCAGCCTGGATGCGACCGGACGCCCGACGGTCATGATCGTTGCTGGCCAGCAAGGCAACGCACCAGCCTCGACGGAAGCCGTCCTGGCCCTGTTGCAGGAATTGCAGGCAGACGGCCTGCTGCGCCCCATGCTGGCGCACATCAACCTGCTGCTGGTGCCCCGCGCCAACCCCGACGGCTTTGAAACCGGGCAGCCCACCACCGCCAACGGCGCCGACCTGCGCCACGACCATCTGCGCCTGGCCACCCCGGAGGCCCGTGCCCTGGCCCGGCTGGTCAGCCTGTACCGCCCGGTCGTGGTCGTGGATGCGGGCGAATTTGCCGCGCTGGAGCCTGTCCAGGCCCGTTTTGGCGCAGTACGGGCCAACGACATGGGCCTGCAATACGCCATGCCCGCCAACACGCACGAATTCATCGCCAAAGCCGCCCGGGAATGGTTTTACCAGCCCATGGCCAGCCGCCTGACCGATGCCGGACTGCGTGTGGACTGGCTCTCCGAGCCCACCGGCAACGACGCCGAGGCAGGCTTTGCCATGGACACCATCGCCCCGACCACCCTGGCCAATGTCGCCGCGCTGAAAAACGCCATCGGCCTGACCGTCCAAAGCCGGGGCAACGACCTGGGCCTGCTGCATGCCCAGCGCCGGGTACACGGTCTGGTGCAGGCACTGCTGGCCGTCCTGGACAACGCCAGCGCCCGGGCTGCCGATCTGGCCAAGGTTCAAACCTTCGCGGCCCGCGACATCGCGGCCAAAGCCTGCCAGGGCAGCCTGCTGGTGCAGGCCCAAATGCAGCAGGAGACACGCAGCCTGGCCCTGGTCGATCTGGCCAGCGCACAAATCGCCCCCCGGCCCGTCGCCTGGCAATCCGCCCTGGGCCTGACGGCCACTGCGCAGCGCAGCCGCCCCTGCGGCTACTGGCTCTCGCCCGAGGCCCGCAACACGGCGGCACAACTCGACCAGTTGGGCCTGCAAGTGCAGCGCGTGGCCGAACTCACCCCCCTGGTGGCCGATGGCTACCTCAGCCACGGCAACGGTGCCATCGCCACCCAGCGTGCCCTGGCCGATGCGCCCCCGGGCAGCTACTACGTCAGCCTGAACCAGAGCCAGGCCAACCTGGCCGCCGCCCTGCTTGAACCGGATACGTCATACAGCAGCTATGCCCAGGGCGTGCTGCTCGACCTGGGCCACCTGGTGCGCGTCGTCACCCCGGCGCCGCTGGTCTTCGAAGACGAATGAACCGGCACCCGGAATCCGCGCCAAGGGCCATCTCCCCGGCCAGCCGGGGTATGATCGCGCCCCTGTCCGCCTGTAGCTCAACTGGATAGAGCAATTGCCTTCTAAGCAATAGGTCGGGGGTTCGAGCCCCTCCAGGCGGACCAAATTCAATAGCTGCCTGCGCTTATCAGCTCTGGATTCAAAGAGGGAAATGGTTTAAAACCCTTTTCAATCAAGCGCCAGAAGCTCCTTTTTCTGCAAGGCATCTTTCCCCGGCAGTACGGCCCGTACTACCGGGTTTTTTGTTTCACGATGACTCCAGTACCGCAATTCGCTGGACTACGCCAAGGCTCGATACAGCAGGTTTATCAATCACTTAGGCGAGTTCAACATATGCCGGTGCTTTCCGAAACTTGACCCGGCTTCCCCTCGCGTGGCTCCCATGCGGCTCTTGGAAACCGGGCTTTCCGAGGAGTCATCATGGCGAAGATCAAGCTCACCAAGTCCGCAGTCGATGCGGCACAACCCCAAGACAAGGCCATCGAACTGCGGGATACCGTGGTGCCCGGCTTCCTGTGCAAGATCACCCCGGCAGGCCGCAAGGTGTTCATGCTCCAGTACCGTACGAACGCTGGCGAGCGTCGCAAGCCTGCCTTGGGCCAGTACGGGGAACTGACGGTCGATCAGGCACGCACGATGGCGCAGGAGTGGCTGGCCGAGGTGCGCAAGGGGGGCGACCCCAGCGCGGCCAAGAACGCCGCCCGCAAGGCACCGACCATGAAGGAGTTTTGCCACACCTTCATGGAGGACTATTCCAAGCAGCGTAACAAGCCCAGCACGCAGCGCGGCTATCAGGGCGTGATTGACCGTTGCATCATCCCGATCATGGGCCGGATGAAGGTGCAGGACGTGAAGCGCCCGGACGTGGCTGCGCTGATGAAGAAGCTGGCCTACAAGCAGGCCGAGGCGAATCGCACCTTTGGCGTACTGCGCAAGATGTTCAACCTGGCCGAAGTGTGGGGGCTACGCCCTGACGGCACGAATCCATGCCGCCACGTCCCGATGTATCCGCCCGGCAAGGAAACCCGACTCATCGTGGACGATGAACTGGTGCGGATCTTCCGTCACCTGGAGCATCTGGAAGCCGAGGGACTGGAGAACTACGTCATCCCGCTGGCGATTCGCCTGCAATTCGAGTTCGCCGCCCGTCGCTCCGAAATCTGCCCGTTGGAGTGGGATTGGATTGATCTGGAAAACCGCCGGGTCGTCTGGCCTGACAGCAAGACCGGCGGCATCTCCAAGCCGATGAGTGAGGAAGCCTATCGGCTGCTGTCCACCGCGCCGCGCCGGGAGGACTGCCCCTACGTCCTGCCGTCACCCAACGACCCGACCCGGCACATGACTCACGGCGAACACTACGGCGGCTGGACGCGCGTACTCAAGGCTGCTGGTGTGCCGCACGTCGGCACGCATGGCATCCGCCACCGGGCGACCACCGATATTGCCAACTCGGGCGTGCCAACCAAGGTGGGCATGAAGCTCACGGGTCACAAGACCGTGGCGATGTTCATGCACTACGTCCACACCGAGGACAAGCCGGTGCGGGATGCGGCCGAACTGGTGGCGAGCCGGCGGCAGGCCATCACGGGCGGATTGCCGCGCTCCGCTGCGGCCACGGCATGACCCCGCTGCCGCTTGCGGTGGCCCGGTCAATTCGCCAGTCGGTGTCTGGCGAATCCTGCGCCTGAGCCGCCGCCCACCCGAATTGTCGCGACAGCGTCGCGACAATTCGGGCACGGGTCGGACGCGCCTTCATCTTGACTTAAATTCGTCTATAAACGAAAATGACCAAGTGCCGAATCGAGCACTACCTGACGGCCGACAGGCAGAAGGATCTTTACATCGACTGGCTTGGCCATCTGCGGGATAGCAAGGCCAAGGTGGCAGTGATCCGGCGCGTGGCCCGCATCGAGCAAGGCAACTTCGGCGATCACAAATTCTGTCGTGACGGCGTGTGGGAGCTGCGCATCGACGCGGGGCCGGGCTACCGGGTCTATTACGCCCTGTCGGGGCAGCGGCTGGTGTTGCTGTTGTGCGGAGGCGACAAGCGCACGCAGGACGCGGACATCGACCGCGCGGTGGACTACTGGCAGGACTGGCAACGGAGAACCGACGAATGAGAAGCAGAATCCATGACGAAGCAATGGCCGAGCTGTACCGCAGCGATCCGGCGCTCGCACTCGACGTCATCAACGGCATCCTCGAAGACGGCGACCAGGCCGAACTGCTGACCGTGCTGCGCCAGCTCGCGCAGGCGTTCGGCGGCGTGCAGGCAGTGGCCGAACAGGCGCACCTGAACCCGACGCAGCTCTACCGCACGCTTTCGCCGAAGGGCAACCCAGCCTTGAACAGCCTGACCGCCATCCTCAAGGCAATGGGCCTGCGGCTGGCAGTACAACCGCTATCCCCCTCGGGGCCTCCTGCTCACGTCGCCTGACCGAGCATTGGGCATGCCTGCGTGAAATCAATCACTGCGCCAGAACTGGAGGAAATCCGGAAGCGGAAAATGGCTCTCATGACGGCCATAGAGAAGGGCCGTACACGCAAATGGATTCTCCGGTTGTGGAGTCAGTTCGTCAGAGCGCGGGATCTATACCGTTGCGTGTGCTGTGATTCGAGCGAAAGAATTCAGGCTCACCACGTCATCCGGAAGACGCTCTATCCGCTGGGAGCGTTTGAGACTGGCAACGGCGTCACTCTGTGCCACGAATGCCACTGTCGAGTGCATGCCGAGTTCAATGGCAGGTCCGACTTGTCTCTTCCCCTTGGTGCCGAGCAAGGGGACGATCAGGACGAATGGGCATTCCTCTTCGGGCTTCTCCGGGACGATGCTGTCAGGCGCGGCCTTGATGAGGATGAGTTCTACCATCTTGGCGATCATGTTCTTGAGTTCTCCATGCGCTATCAAGGTTATGAAGGTCTCTATGAAATGGCTATGCGAGGTGAGATGAGTCGCATTCGATTTGCTCATGAAATCTGGAGGCCCATGCCACAAGCCTGGTACACGAACCTCGTCTCCGAGCTTGTCCGGTTGAACCTGTAAAGGTCGGACAACAAGGGGGTGAGCAGTAGCAAGCTCAACTACAGTTTGTTAAGATCATGAAGTCATGAAACATGGGGCGGAATTGATGTCTGCTGGTACTTCCAACAAAGTGACCGATCGGGGCAGCAATGATGCCGAGTCCAAGGATGTTTCCCTTCAGGTCATGGTGCCTGCGCACATCAAGCGGGAGGTGAGTTTGAAGGCCGCACAAGAGGGAACGACACAGAGAACCATCATTCTGAGCGCTTTGAAAGCCGTCGGCTTCATGGTGAAGGATGAAGAACTCTGCGACAAACGGAAGATGCGCTGATGGCAACAACCAGAAAACCCTCTGATGATTCGCTCAAGTTGCCATTCCGGCCGCGTGCGCGGCTGCTGCAACTCCTGGGTGATCAACTCATCGGCACGCCCCGCTTGGCGGTCTTCGAACTTGTCAAGAATGCATACGATGCGGATGCTGAAACCGTCACAGTGACACTCAAGGGACTTCGCACTGCGAGCCCAACCATCGTCGTAGAAGACGATGGCGATGGCATGGCGCTTTCCACCATCAGAGATATCTGGCTCGTACCTGCACATGATCATCGTGAGCTGCAGCGCAAGGCATTGAAGAGAACCCGCTTGAATCGCCTGCCCCTCGGAGAAAAGGGGCTGGGACGCTTTGCCGTGCATAAACTGGGCGATCGCATTGAGCTGGTCACGCGAGCAAAGGGCCAACCGGAGTGTGTTGTCCATATCGACTGGTCCGCACTTATCGAGAAGCAGTTCCTCTCCGAAGCCGTCGTCAATGTACAGACCAGATCTCCTGAGGTTTTCAAGGGAGCAAAGACCGGGACCAAGCTGACCATCAGCGAGTTGCGTGAAGCGACATGGACCAGAGGTGAAGTACGGCGCCTGCTTCGACAGATCACATCCATCGCATCGCCTTTCACTGACCGTTCGGATCGCTTTGAAACCGAATTGAAGGTCCCCGACCACCCGGACTGGGTTGCGGGGGTGCCGGATGTCGATGTGTTGCTCAAACGTGCGCCCTGGTATTTCCGATTTTCCTTTGAAGACGGGCAACTTGAGTGGTCGTATGAGTTCAGAGGCGTTACCGGCATCAAGCTGGCACCCAGGAAGATTCCGGACAGGACGGGGGTATTGCTTATCGCGCAGGAGCGCGATACCGATGTCTACGGAACGGACCAAGGTACCAAGTCGGCAAAACCAAAAAGGATCACGGCTGACGCTTCCCTCTCCAATGGCATCGGGATGGTGAAGGGTGAGTTCTATGTCTTCGATCGCGATCACGACATTCTGACCAAGTTGGGAGACAGTCAACTTGTCCAGAATTTTCTTGATGAAAGTGGCGGTGTTCGCGTCTACAGAGACAGTATCCGTGTCTACAACTATGGAGAGCCCGGCGACGACTGGCTTGGGCTGGACCTTCGTCGCGTCAATACGCCCACGCGAAATATCAGCCGAAACATCGTAGTAGGTGCAATTGATCTTTCGCTTGAGCAAAGTCATCAACTCACCGAAAAGACGAACCGCGAGGGTTTTGTTGAAAATGATGCATATCGGCGGCTCAGGCAAATCGTTCTTGGCGCGCTCGCAGTGCTTGAGGTCGAGCGCAAGATAGACAAGGACAATATCCGCGCGTTGACCGGAAAGGGGCACGACCCCGAAGCGGCGAACATTGCCCAGCCTCTTCAGGCTTTGCGAGATGCCGCCAAGAAGCATCGCCTGTCCCAAGAGCTTGATCCGCTGATCAACAAGGCGGAAAAAAACTACAACGAGATGCGTGACACGATGCTTCGAGCTGGACTATCCGGCATGGGGCTGGCCATCGTTTTCCATGAAATCGAACAAGGTGTTCGTGTCCTTCATGACGCCATAGAGGGAGGACGGAGCCGTGAAGCTGTACAGGTGCAGGCGCGAGAACTGGTCCGTATCCTTGATGGATTCAGTGAACTGCTGCGCAAGGGTGAGCAACGCCCAAACAGCATTAAGCATCTGATCAAGCGCGCGCGGGATATCAATCGTGTCAGATTCCGCAATCATGAAGTCAAATTCGTATGTCCGGCTTTGGAAGACGATGTTCCGGACATCGAAAGAAACTTCGCCTTCGGTTTGCTCCTTGGGGCATTGAACAATCTTCTCGATAACGCCTTCTATTGGCTGCAAGTACGCTGGCCTGATGATCAGGAAAAGTCCCCTCGAAAGCTGTACATCAATATCGAAAAGGATTTCGCCGAGGGACCTGCGATCATTATTGCGGACAACGGGCCAGGGTTTCAGGATGATCCTGAGCGCTTGAGGCGTCCCTTCTTCAGTCGCCGACCCGATGGCATGGGCGTTGGTCTTTATTACACCAACATGGTCATGGAACTTAATGGCGGTCGCTTGGCCTTCCCCGATGCCGAAGAGGCCAATGTCCCGGAGGGTTTTGATGGGGCAGTGCTCGCACTTGTATTTGGGAAAGGGGACAAGAATTGATCTTCTCGGCACCGCGTTTCGTCGTCGTGGACGACAGGGACCACCATCTTCTGGCCATCACCAGAACGTTCCAGCTTCTTGGCACTCCGTGCATGGGCATAAGGTACGACCCGGCACAAGAGTTGAAACAGGATCATTTCAAAGGGGTCCGATGTCTGTTCATGGATCTTCATCTTGTTGATGGCCAAGCAAGCACTGACCAGCGGCGGCACTATGGCCTGATTGCATCAATTCTGGAAGACAACATTAGCAGGAATGGCGGTCCCTTCATTCTCGTTGTATGGACGGAGCATGAGCACCTCAGTGCTGAACTTCGGGATTATCTCGATCAGAACATAGACGCCGAGAAGCCCCATGCGAGGCCACTTGCCGTTCTCAGTCTTGCAAAAGAGAAGTTCATCAATGTCGGGGATGGAAGCATTGCCGATCCGGAAGAGTTGAAGCGGGCAGTTCATGACGCGGTTGTCGCGAATCCGCAAATTGCAGCACTTCTTGGATGGGAAGCGGATGTGCTGCTGGCTGCAGGAGACACTCTCGCTGAACTGCTCAAGCTTGTCCCTGCTGCGGAGCGAGTCAGTGCTTCCTTCCCTGGTGCGCTCGATACCATTCTCAGTCGTCTTGCGCGTGAGGCAGTCGGACGCCCCAATGTCGAGGTCAATCATCGTACCGCCATCACAACCGCTCTGGCTCCCATTCTGGCCGACCGGGTACTGAACCAGGAGGTGTCTGCGGAAACTGCAGAACTCTGGAAAAAAGCGGTCACAAGACACAACGACGATTCGCTCAAGGACGCATCAAACCAGGAAGCCGGATGTGTCAATCGGATGCTGCATGTGGCAGTTCCGGGCTCAGAAACCATCCTGGCGACAGACTGGGGCGCTGTTGTCGAGTTGAGCGAAGACATTTGGAATTCGGACGATCAATTGCATCAGGTTTTCGATGGCACTCGGCTTGAACTTCTTGAAGAAGAGTTCAAGATAAAGGCCGCCGACCATGACAAATGTCGGCCCTATCTGGTGAGAGTTGGTGCTGCTTGTGATTATGCTCAGAAGCGGCGAGGCCCTCTGACCTATCTTCTAGGACTTGAAATTCCCGCAGATCTGAAGCGTAGTGCATCAGCACCGGCGGCGGAGTGGAAGTCTCCCGCCCTTGTGCTGGACGGAACGCAATCTCCGTTCCGCTTGCACGTGAATGTACGATTCTCCTTGAGCCGGCCTGCAGGTGCCTGCGAAGCATGGAAGATCAGATACCGTCTTCGCGAGCAGTTGCTGATGCTTCTTCTTTCGCACTCTAATGGATACACATCCCGGCCGGGGATCGTGCAGTTGCCTTCCAAATGATAGCGCTGCCCATGGATATTCTTGCGCCAGATCAACGCTCCAGATTGATGTCTCGAATCAGGGGCAAGGATACGAAGCCGGAAGTATCGGTCCGACGCGCCGTGCACGCTCTCGGTTTTCGCTTCCGGTTGCATCGTCGCGACCTCCCTGGAAGCCCTGATTTGGTTTTTCCATCTCGACGCAAGGTCATCTTTGTCCATGGATGTTACTGGCATCGACATTCGGGCTGCCGATACGCCTACACGCCGAAATCGAACATGGCGTTCTGGCAGTCGAAGTTCGCTGCCAACGTCACCAGGGATCGATTGGCCATCAGCACACTGGAATCTCTCGGATGGAGCGTCCTTGTGATCTGGGAGTGTGAGATCCAAGACGCAGAAGCCTTACGTGTTCGGCTGGTCGAGTTCTTGAAGGGTGATGAAGCATCGGAGAACAGCCGTGGAAAGCAATGAGAAGTTGGCGAAGCGCAAGCTCGAAAGGCTGGCATCCGGAGCGATTCCGAAGGTACTCGAATTATGCTCGGGTTGCGGTGGGCTGTCGCTAGGTTTGAAAACCGCAGGCTTCGAGCTCGCAGCTCATGTAGAGAGCAACGATGAGGCCAATGCTACATACGCACTGAATTTCGCCCCGGAAAATCCTGTGCAGGCGAAGCAATGGGCTATTTCCCGTGACATGGTGGCTCAATCAATGAGTGATCTCATCGCGGATTTCGGATTGCCCGGAGGCCCGCATGAAGCTTTCGATGTCCTGGCTGCAGGGCTGCCATGTCAGGCATTTGCCCGTATCGGAAGATCAAAGCTTCGATCAGTGACGGGGGATGAGGATGCATTCAAGAACGATCCACGCGCATCCCTTTATCGCCGTTTTCTGGAAATTGTGGACGAAACCCGCCCTCTGGCCATTCTCGTTGAGAATGTTCCGGATATCATGAATTTTGGCGGCCATAACGTACCTGAAGAGATCGCAGAAGGGCTCAGGATTCGTGGCTATGTTACGCGCTACACCCTGCTTAATGCAGCATTCTATGGTGTACCTCAGCTTAGGGAAAGACTCTTTCTTGTTGCTGTTGACGCCGCTCTTGATGTAATTCCGCAGTTCCCTTCGCCGACCCACTTCATGGAATTGCCGCGTGGCTATGAAAGTAGCCGTGCTGTAGCTCTCAAACACGTCAAGGATGCGGGTTCGCACTTTTCGCCCATCCCTTCACCTGCGGGCGGGCTGCCTTCTTCGATAGGTACCGAATCGGCATTGGCTGACCTTCCCTTCATTTCTGATCACCTGAGGGATACGGCGATCATCAGGAAGCGGAAGGTTGCAGACAAGCTACCGTATCGTGAAGGAATTACACCTTCCACATACGCTCACCTGATGCGCAACTGGGCCGGATTTTCTGCTTCCGAAAGCGTGAGCGGCAATGTCGTGCGCCTGACCACACGTGACTTTCCCATCTTCGGTCGTATGCCCCGTGGTGCAGACTATCCTGTTGCACTCCGCATTGCACAGCAACTTCTGGAAGAAAAACTACAGCGGGAAAATTTGCCGCCACGGCCAGGGACTATTCGTTACAAGGCTCTGGAGAAGGCGACGATTCCTCCTTACGACGCAAGCAAGTTTCCCAACAAGTGGTGGAAGCTTGCTCCGGACGCTCCCTCTCGGACCCTGACGGCCCACCTTGGCAAAGACACGTATTCGCACATCCACTATGACGGACGCCAGAAGCGCATGATATCTGTCCGCGAAGCAGCACGACTTCAGTCATTTCCCGATGGATTCGAGTTTGCTGGAGCCATGAATGCGTCTTTCCGTCAAATTGGCAATGCGGTTCCTCCGATACTTGCACTCGCTGTCAGCAAGGCACTTATGGAGGCTATTGAGCAGGCGATTGCAGGACGGGATTCTGCAAATCGTCGAGTGGCCTGATTTCGCTCTGGTCGTGCCACTGGCGCCACCGCGAAACATAGACGTGAAGCTGTAGTACCCCATCGTGCCAAAACTGCGTCCCGGCGTGCCGCCGTCGGGTTCGCGGGCTGCGTCCCGCGCTTCGTCCCGAATCGCGGCCATTCGGCTTTGACTCCTGACGCCTTCGGCCTGGCTCGTTGCTCCGGGCCTGCACGCTCCGCTTGCCCAAAGGCAGGCATGTGCAGTGGGCGAGTGTGGGCGGTCTTGCTGTCCCTTTCACCGTATCACGGCGTTCTCGCCGTGCAAGGACTGCGCGTGCTCGCACGCTTGCGGCTGTGTGGCCGGCTGCGCTCCTGTAACGGCTTGCGCTGCGCCGTGAAGCGCTGGTTCCGGGCAATTCCGCCCGAGCAACCGGAGCACGATCATGTCGCAACTGTCCTTTTCCTCTTTCGATTCGCTGCTGCATGTGCGCGATACCCAAGGCCACTATCGGCTGGCCTCTGTCGAACAGATCCTTTAAGCGGCACGCGAGGTCATCGACCAGAAGATGCAGCGCGGAGCCGAGTTCAGTTCTCCTGCCATCGTGAAGGATTACCTGCACGCCAAGCTGGCGGGCTTCGAGCATGAGGTGTTCGCCGTGCTGTTTCTCGACACCCAGCATCGCTTGATCGAGTACACCGAGATGTTCCGCGGCACCATCGACAGCGCTTCCGTGCATCCGCGGGAGGTCGTCAAGGGGGCGCTGCGGGCCAATGCAGCAGCAGTGATCCTGGCGCACAACCACCCCAGTGGGCATCCAGATCCGAGCGCTGCGGACAGGGCACTGACGCGGCAGCTCAAGGCAGCGTTGGAGCTTGTGGACGTGCGCACGCTGGACCACATCATCGTCGCTGGCGTTGCTACCACATCATTTACAGAGCGAGGTTTACTCTGACTTCGGGGGCGTCGGCCCCCTTTTTGCTGCGCTCGGTATTACAGTTCCAGCCCTCTCGGGTTGATGTGTGATGTTCGGTCGACTGAATCCGCAGTCTCGCTGGAATAAAGAAGATCATTTGTCAATTGCATACCAAGACTGGTAACGCCCCGATGTGATAGGGGCGCCATCGCGCTTGTCGCGCTGATTGCAGGGAGCACACAGCAACTGCAAGTTAGTGATGTCGTTGATCCCCCACCTCGACAGTGGGACGATGTGGTCGTAGTTCTCAACATTCTCAATGCTCATGAGCCCCGTGAGATCGCTATCGCAAAGTACGCAGCGACCGCGGTCGCGAAAAAAAACGGCGCGTTGCGCCCATCTGGGAGGTCGTACGCGCGCAAGCGTTCCATTGGATGCTAACAGCGAGCGATCAAAGTCTTCGACCTGATCCCACTGAGCATGTTCCAGGATGCCGGAGACGTAGGAGTTGAAATCCATCATGAGCTCTCGGTTTTGAAAGACGACATGAAAAACCTCATGCACCGTTTGCTTCATAAGGTCTTCGTATGCTGCAGAT
The DNA here is from genome assembly GCA_902175065.1 of uncultured Comamonas sp. Taxonomy (GTDB): domain Bacteria; phylum Pseudomonadota; class Gammaproteobacteria; order Burkholderiales; family Burkholderiaceae_C; genus Comamonas. The sequence goes on from CABIIJ010000094.1 coordinate 17,054, forward strand.
ATCCATATTTCATTCATGTATTCGTAGATGTCGTCCGCATCGGCTTCCTCGAACATCTTGCCTTCGTCCTTCAAGAACTCGAAGAAGGTTTGGTGATCGATTCCATGGTGTTCAAAGGCGTGCTCAATCGGTAGCTTGTGTGGCTGCAAGTCAGCGATCGCGGGCGGAATACCCTTGAAGTTCGAGTAGATCTTCTTTTGTTTTTCGATGTCGAAGCCGTCAGCTTGCTCCGAGTGCATTCCTTGCACGACGAAGCCGATAAACTGGTGCAAGACCGACTGCTTTTCATAAGGTATGACCCAGTCCGCCCATCGCTCATCGCAATGGAAGCCTTCCAGGAGCAGCGCGTGGTCCAATGTATTCTTCAATAATCCGCTGACAACATCGCAGATGCTGTAGGTCTCGTAGAACTTGGCCACGATATGCATGCTCTTCTCCTTTTCCCTCTCGACCATCGACCGCTCCCGTTGAGCCCAGCCTTCCGGCTGATTCTCTTTCGCCGCCATCAATCCCATGCGGCGCGACAAGCAAGATATTCACCGATCACAATATGGGAGTAGTTCCCATGGCCTTGGCCGACCAAGTATCGATAACGCCCCTCCTGTACGTCCAGCCAGCCGTCAGGGATCTGGCTTCCAGAAGCAAATGCCCTCAAAAACGCGCGAGATCCCAACTCTGGCCACACCGCCATCGCTTCTGGCTCGGGACACTCAAAGAACTCTCGGTACTCTGGCGTCATGAGCGTAAGCGGCACGATCTCCAGTACCCTCGGATCATCGCGCTCCTGAACGCTGAGCTCGAAATGTAGATGGCCGCGCGCGAGCTTGAGGAGCACATTGCGCACTCGCGACATATCGGGATGCCAAATCTTGTTTCCCTTATCATCAGTCGTCATGGTCGACTGAATTTCGGTGGCCAATCCCGGAGTATTGGAGAGAATTCTTTGAATATTCTTTCGATGTAGGGCCTTCGGATCAGTAGACCCGCATACGACACATTCCAAGAAGCAAGCCACGTATTGCTCATCCAAAGAGAAAGACTGGTTGCACGCAAGGCAGGCTTCCACCACAGGCAGATTGGCTGGGTAGGGTTCATCCAGAAGCACCTTGGATGGGCAGTGGTCCCTCGTGTCGGGTTTCATTCCACAATAAACGCAAATGCCCGTAAGTCGATCGTCGACGAACAGCTTTCCTGGGTCTTCCATCGCTCATTCTTCCGTCTGCCACGGTATGGCGTCTAAATTTCTAAGCCTTCCCTGTATATTCTTTCCTCTGGAGCCGCACCTCGGCCTCGGTCATGACCACTGCCGTACTGCATTCCAGTGCACCAGCAATCTTGAAGATCACCGCCAGGGTCGGCGCATGCTCGCCGCGCTCAATCTTGCCCATGTGAGAGCGCTCAATGCCGGCCAAGTTGGCCAGCGTTTCCTGGGCGATGCCGCGTTCCGTGCGTAGCGCACGCACCGCTACACCGAAAGCCTGGGCGATTCAGGCCAGCTCGGCGTCGAAGGTGGTGGAGCCGGCCGGTCGGCCGCGCTGGACGGTTCGCTTCTGCATAGACAGAAGCGTCGATTCGCAGCACAATTAAAACCACGTTATATTTAACTCATTCATCCAATCTCACCTGTTTTTGTGCCTTTACTGAAATCCGCATTGGCGGCTTTCTTCAAAAGCGGAGAGCTTGATCCGTGTCTTTCCTGACTTCCGTGCATGTGCCTTCGTGCTTCTACGCTTCTGCGGATGCGTGGGCTTGCGCATCTGTGCTTTCGTGGGAAGGCGTGAAAGCGCTTCTGATGCTTCGCACATTCGTGGGAGTACGGCCATGACACCGCTCATCACCGCCAACGAGCGCATGCGCCTGCTGGCCAACGGCCAAGCCCGCGCCGCCGGGCAGGACACCGACCCGCTGCCCGTGGTGCGCCTGTTCACGCCAGATGCGCATGCCACTTGGCTGCTGGCTTCGCTCGACCCAGCCGATGGTGATACTGCCCACGGCCTGATCGACTTGGGGATTGGCATGCCTGCGCTGGGAACGGTGAAGCTGTCCGACCTTGCCGCTATCGTCGGGCCGCGCCAGCAGCCCGTGATGCGGGATCGCTACTTCCAGCCGGTGCGGCGGCTGTCTGAATACCTGCGACTGGCCGAAGACAACGGTTCGATCACCGATTGAGGGCCACCGTGAAGCGGTGGCGCACTGTGTCTATTTCGGTCTGGTCTGTGACCCGTTCGGTCTGAATCGGCAGTGTTGCACCGAGGCGGTGCGTGCCAGATCGAAACGGTCATGATGCCTGGCGCGGGCTGCGGCAAGCTGACCGACGCGGCATGCCATTGGAGTGCGTTGCCGCCGTCGCACTCGGACGATTTCAGCAACGCATCGGAGTTCATCGGTCTTGACACTGCCAGTTTACGCTTCACCCATGACGTTTTGACGATGGCCTCGTAGCACGCCGTTTCGCCGTGGCGACGCACCCCCAGCACAGGGAGGTTGCCTCATGGCTGATCGCAGTGCCGAGCCGTGGTATGCCACGGCGGCCTATCTCTACGTTCTGCATCTGGATGGCCCTGCGCTGGCCTGGGAGTACCTGCGCCGTCATCCAGACTATCGGCACGACTGGCTCCGCCGTCGTCGCCAACCGGATGCTGCCGGGCATTGGGGGCTGCGCCTGCTGGAAGATCCCGCTCTGGATGCGCGGGACGCGCACCCGACCTGGTTCCCCGATCAAGATGCCGTGGTGCAGCTCTACCCGGATGCCGATCCGCCGCCCGATGCGCTGTGCTTTGAGTTCTGGAAGCTGCCGGGCCACAAACACCTGACCCATGACGGCAAGCGCCTGGTGTTGGTGGCGCGCTGGCCCGGCTGCTGCCTGCGTTTTGTGCTCGCGCCAAGCTTGGCCGATGGCATGGCTTACGCCTATGCCGTCCGGGCCTGCGCCGTACCGTGTGCTCGATACCACGCACTTGCCGTCGAATTGGACAGGCTGGCCGCTGCGGCGGATGCTGCTCCTGTCGCCACTGCGCGGCCCCGGCCTTCGCTAAGCCAGCTTCAGGAAGTGCATACCTTGCAGGCGCTGGACGCGACCCAGGCGGGCGCGTCCTTGCGGGAGGTGGCCGAAGGGCTGTTTGGTGTGGATGCCGTTGCCGCCGACTGGCACGCCGATAGCGCCTTGCGTGCCCGCGTGCGGCGGCTGATGCGGCGTGGCGAGGCGCTGATGTGCGGTGGCTATCGCAGCCTGGCGCAGCTCCCTCCAGTTGCAGCGCAGTAAGGGGGGACGTTTTGCAGCCCCTTCATTTCGTCCCTTAGAACCTGTTCAAAGTCTTTTAAGCAGTAGCGCCAAGAACGCCAAGTGGATGAACTGCAGGCTGGTGTTGAGTAGTCTCTCGCAGTTCTTCCACAACCGCCTATTCTTCTCCAGCCAAGCGAAGCTGCGCTCAACCACCCA
>CABIIJ010000095.1 GCA_902175065.1 uncultured Comamonas sp.
CTCCAGCTCCTGTTTCCGCTCCTGTTTCAGCGCCAGCGCCTCGGCCCGTGGCTGCTGCGGCCCGGGCCGTGCCTGCCGATCAGGAGCCGCCGCCTTGGGAGGAGATTCCCGACGATGCCGGGTATGCCTCGGACATCGATGGCCCCGCTGCCGTGCCCATGGCGCCGATGGTCGCCAGCGAGGCGGCACCGGCTCCTGCCGTGATTGCGTCGCCGCCGCCTGCCGCTGTTGCCGCTGCCGCATCCAGCATCGCGTCGGTGGAGCCAGTGGAACCGGTGGAACCGGTGGTTCCGGTCAAACCGGAGGCATCCGGGCCAGCCGTGGCAGCCGACCCTGCGCTGGGCGATTTCTGGTACGGCTGCGTCAAGCAGTTGATCGCCGCCGAAGCCATTACCGCCCTGGTGCGGGAGCTGGCCTTGCAGGCGCAATTGCTGGTGCGGGATGCCGATGGCTGGCGCCTGCAGGTGCCGCGCAGCTCCTTGACGCAGGAGCAGACCGTGCAGCGCCTGGCCACCGCCCTGGCGCAGGCGTTTGGCTGCCCCGGGGTGCAGGTGCAGGTCGGCCCGGTGCAGGACAGTCCCGCGCTGCGCAACCAGGCCCAGGCGCAGGCCCGCCAGCGCCGTGCCGAGGCCATCGTCGCCAGCGATGCCCAGGTGCAGGCGCTGATGGCGCAGTTTGGCGCCACCATCGTGCCGGGCAGCATTCGGCCTGTTTGATCCGTTCGATATGCGCCGGCAAGGCGGCAACGGGGCAGACCCGTGGCACTATTGCCGGTTTTGATTTTTTGCCCTCAAGGAAAAGGAAAACCACCATGTTCAACAAAGGACAAATCGCCGGTCTGATGAAGCAGGCCCAGGCTATGCAGGACAACCTGAAGAAAGCCCAGGACGAGCTGGGTAGCATCGAAGTGGAAGGCGAATCGGGCGCCGGTCTGGTCAAAGTGGTCATGACCTGCAAGCACGACGTCAAGCGCATCACCATCGACCCCAGCCTGCTGGCCGAAGACAAGGACATGCTCGAAGACCTGGTGGCCGCCGCCTTCAACGCCGCCGTGCGCAAGGCCGAGGAAACCAGCAACGAGAAAATGGGCAAGATCACTGCCGGGATGCCCGGCCTGCCGGGCGGGATGAAGTTCCCCTTCTAAAAAAAGAGCTTTTCCCGCTGATGAATAAAGGATTTCAGCATCATTGATGCCTGAAATCCTTTGTTTTCATGCGGAAGCAGCTATGTTTGTTGAAAGAAGGCCCGGGCTTGCCCTGTGCTGCCTTGCCTGCCATGTCCGAAACCTCCGATTCCCAGCCCCTGCAACCGCTCATTGCCGCCTTGCGCCGCTTGCCGGGCGTGGGCGTCAAGACCGCGCAGCGCATGGCGTTTCACCTCATGCAGCGCGACCAGGACGGTGCCCGGGCGCTGGCCCAGGCGCTGGTGCAGACCCTGGACACCGTGGTGCATTGCCAGCGCTGCCACACCTTCTCGCACCAAACGGTTTGCCCCATCTGCAACGATGCCGGGCGCGATGCCGCCCGCCTGTGCGTGGTGGAAACCCCGGCCGATCTGGCGGCGATGGAGCGCACCGGGGCCTATCGGGGGTACTACTTCGTCCTCATGGGCCGCATCTCGCCCATGGACGGTGTGGGCGCTGCCGACCTGGGGCTGGGCCGATTGCTCGAACGCGCCCAGGACGGGCAGGTGCAGGAAGTCATCCTGGCCACCAGCTTCACCACCGAGGGCGAAGCCACCGCCCACATGGCCGCCGAACTGCTGAAGGCCCGGGGCCTGCAGGTCACCCGCCTGGCGCGGGGCGTGCCCGTGGGCAGCGAGCTGGAATACGTCGACCTGGGCACCATTGCCCACGCGCTGGTGGAGCGGCGCTGAATCCTCTCCCTGCGTCACACCTGCGCAGGCAGGTGCTCAGCTCCTCTCCCTCCGTCACACCCGCGCAGGCGGGTGTCCAGCGAAAAGGCTTTGAACAGACTCCTGGAGCCTGTTTCAACGTTTCTTCTTGACGGCTGGCTGGCTGCGTTTTTTCGGGGTGACCTGGGCGACGCGCTTGCTGGGGGCGGGGGCTTTTTTCTTGCCGGCGCCGGTATTGGTGCTGCGTGCGGCCTGCTGCACCTGGGTGTGCAGGCTCAGGGTCTGGCCGATGCGCAGGCTGGCGTTGACCGATAGCTTGTTCCAGCTGGCCAGTTGCGCGACGCTGACCTGGTGGCGCCGGGCCAGGCCCAGCAGGGTGTCGCCGCGCTGCACGCGGATGGATTTGCGCTGGGTGACCAGGCTGTATTCGGGCGTGAAGGCCAGGCTGGCGGTTTCGGCGATGTGCAGGGCCACGTCCCGGTCGAAGGCTTCGGAGCGCGGCACCATCAGGGCCGAACCGGCCTTGATCATCATGCGCGGCGGGATGTCGTTGACTTCGCGCAGCTGCGCTTCGGTGGCGCCGGTTTTTTCCGCCACGTCGGCCAGGCGCATGGTCTTGGGGGCCGTCCAGACGGTCCAGCTGGCCAGCCGGGTGGTATTGCCGGACTTGAATTCGCGCAGGTTCTGCTCGAACACCTTGGCGTTGTCCCAGGGCAGCAGGATTTTGGGCGTGGCGGCCGCGAAGATGACGGGTTTTTTCAGCGAGGGGTTCAGCGCCTTGAAGTCGTCGATCGACACGTCGGCCAGCGCGGCGGCCATCTTGGCGTCCATGTCCTGCCGGATTTCCACCACCTGGAAGAAGGGGTGGTTTTCGATCACCGGCAGTTCGGTCTGGAAGGCATCGGGGTTGGCGATGATGTTCTTCACCGCCTGCAGCTTGGGCACGTATTGCTGGGTTTCGGCCGGCATGGTCAGGTCGGTGTAGGCGGTGCCGAGGCCTGCTTTCTCGTTGCGTTTGATGGCGCGGCTGACGCTGCCCTCGCCCCAGTTGTAGGCGGCCAGGGCCAGGTGCCAGTCGCCAAACATGTCGTGCAGTTTCTGCAGGTAGTCCAGCGCGGCCCGGGTGGAGGCCAGCACGTCGCGCCGGTCATCGCGCAGCATGTTCTGCTTGAGGTCGAAATACGTGCCCGTGGCGGGCATGAATTGCCACATGCCGGCGGCCTTGGCGCTGGAGACGGCCTGCGGGTTGAACGCGCTTTCGATGTAGGGCAGCAGCGCCAGCTCGGTGGGCATGTTGCGCTTTTCCAGCTCTTCGACGATGTGGAAGAGGTATTTTTTCGAGCGCTCGGTCATGCGCAAGATGTAGTCCGGGCGGCTGCTGTACCACTGCTCGCGGTCGGCGACCTGCTCGCCCTCCAGGTCGGGCATGGCAAAGCCGCTGCGGATGCGTTCCCACAGGTCCTGGGGCGGCTCCAGCGTGGCGACCTTGCCCGAGGTGGGGCTGAATTGGGGCAGGGGCTTGAGCGGGCCGCTGGCTTGCGGGCCGTCGTCGACGGCGACGGTGGCGCAACCGGCCAGCCAGAGCGAAACAAGAACGAAGAAAAGGCGCAAAGCAGTCATGCCGGTCATGCAAAAACGTTTTTCCAGGCCCGCAGCGTGGCGAACACTGCGGCGGCCGTGGGAGCGGTGGCGGGGTCGAAAGCGTGGGCAGAGCGTTGTACCGTGGGCTGCGTACAGCGCAGGAAGGGGTTGATGGCCAACTCCTGCCCGATGGTCGAGGGCAGGGTGGGCAGCCCCCGGTCGCGCTGCTGCTGGCACCGGTGCTGGTACTGCTGCAACGCAACATTATCAGGCTCAACCGCCAGGGCGAAGCGCAAATTGCTCAAGGTGTACTCGTGCGCACAGAAAACGGCGGTTTTGGCCGGCAGCGCCGCCAGTTGCTGCAAGGAGGCGTGCATCTGCGCCGCCGTGCCCTCGAACAAGCGCCCGCAGCCGCCGGAGAACAGGGTGTCGCCGCAAAATACGGCCCCGTCGTGGCCCAGGGCGGGGCTGTACCAGGCGATGTGGCCGGCCGTATGGCCGGGCACCTCCAGCACCTGCCAGGGCAGGCCCAGCAAATGCACAGGCTGCCCGGCATGGACGCGCTCGACCGGTTCGGGCAGGGCCTCGCGGGCCGGGCCGAACACACGGCAGCCGCTGGCCTGGCGCAACTGCGCCACGCCCCCTGTGTGGTCGCCATGGTGGTGCGTCAATACAATGGCCCGCAGCGTCAGTTGCTGCGCCTGCAGGGCGTCTTGCACCGGGGCGGCATCGCCGGGGTCGACCACCAGGGCATCCTGGCCGTTGTGGACGAGCCAGATGTAGTTGTCGGAAAACGCAGGCAAGGGCACAACGAACATAAGCAGATCAGGGTGTTGGGTAAGGAGTAGGGATGCGCGATCAACCGTCACCACAGGCCAGGGCCTGGCAGCAGTACCTGCTGGACTGGCAGCAGCAGCGCTGTGACGAGGCCGTGGCCGACATCTTCGGCTACTACGCCTTGCAGCTGGGCTGGCCGGCCCTGCAGGGGCTGCGCTGCAACCGGATGCCCCGGCGCTGGCTGGCGGCGCAAGAGGCCGATTTGACCTGCGAAACACCATCTTGCCAAGCCCCGGCGCAGGCCCAGCTCGTCTGCCATCCGGAAGCCCTGCCATTTGCCGAGGCCAGCCTCGACCTGCTGGTGCTGCCGCACACGCTGGAGCGCTGCCAGTCGCCCCACGCCGCCTTGCGCGAAGTGGCCCGGGTGCTGGTGCCCGAGGGGCGGGTGCTGATTTTCGGCCTCAACCGCTGGAGCCTGTGGGGCGCCCAGCATGGGCTGGAGCGCCCGGCGCAGCTCAATGCCGCCCGCGCCTTGAGCTATTGGCGGCTGCGCGACTGGCTGCAACTGCTGGCGCTGGAGGTGGTGGCGGTCGATTTCGGCTGCCATGCCCCGGCCCTGGACACCGCCCTGTGGCAGCAGCGTTGGGGCTGGCTGGACAGCCTGGGCCAGCGGGCCTGGCCGGTATTGGGCGGGGCATACTGCGTGCTGGCCGTGAAAAAGGTCCAGGGCGTGCATCTGCTGGGTTCCCCCTGGCGGCAGCAGGCGGTTCCTGCTGCTGCGGTGGCCGCTTCTGCAAAGAAAAACATAGCTGATAGCGCTGATAAAATAATGGTTTGTGAATGATTTGTCATTCAAATCTTTTAAATGCCAGCGCAGGCAGCAACAAAATTCATAGGGAAGAAACGTGAACCAGGTAGTGATTTACACGGACGGGGCCTGCAAAGGCAACCCCGGCCCGGGCGGCTGGGGCGTGCTGCTGCAGTCAGGAGCGCACCGCAAGGAGCTGTACGGCGGCGAGCGCCACACCACCAACAACCGCATGGAGCTGATTGCCGTGATCGAGGCGCTGCAGGCCCTCAAGCGCCCGTGCGACGTGCAGCTGTACCTGGACAGCCAGTACGTGCGCCAGGGCATTACCGAATGGATTCATGGCTGGAAGGCCAAGGGCTGGGTCACGGCCTCGAAACAGCCGGTGAAAAACGCTGACCTGTGGCGCACGCTGGATGCCCTGGTGCAGAACGCCGGGCACCGCATTACTTGGCATTGGGTCAAGGGCCACGCAGGCGATGAAGGCAACGAACGCGCCGATGCCCTGGCCAACCTGGGGGTGGAGCAGGTGCTGGCTTAGAGCATCCCGTCCAGCAACCATACCGGCACCATCGCCCCGGCAGCAATATCGCCCTGTTCATGCGCCAGCACGATCAGGGCATTGGCCTGCACCATGGAGTGCAGCAGGCCCGACCCCTGGGCGCCGGTGGTGCGCACTTGCAGCGTGCCGTCGGCGGCGGGTTCGACGATGGCCCGCAGGTACTCGGTACGCCCGGGCCTTTTGCGGATGGCATGGCCGCAGCGGGCGGGGATGTGCAGCGGGGCGCTGACGGCGGCCCCCATCAGCCGCTGCAATGCCGGGCGCACCAGGGCCAGAAAGCTGACCATGGCCGCCACCGGATTGCCGGGCAGGCCGAACAGCCAGGTTTCTTGATTGTTTTGAGAGCTGTCGGCGCTCTCCGGCATTGCGCTGGAGCCGTTTTTTGCCATTATTTTCCCGACGGCCAGAGGCCGTCCGGGGCGCAGCGCCAGCCGCCAGAAGGCGACCTCGCCCAGCTCCTGCATCAGCGCCTGGGTGTGGTCGGCGGCGCCGGTGCTCACGCCGCCGCTGGTGATGATGGCATCGGCGGTTGCGGCGGCCTGGGCAAAGGCCTGGCGCAGGCGCTCCGGTTCGTCGGGGATGGCACCCAGGTCGATGACCTCCACGCCCAGGCGGTGCAACATGCTGGTGATGGTGTAGCGGTTGCTGTCGTACACCGCGCCGGGGCGCGGCGATTCGCCCAGGCTGAGGATTTCATCGCCCGTGGAAAAGCAGGCCACGCGCACGCGCCGCACCACGGGCAGGGCGGCCAGCCCCAGGCTGGCGGCCAGCCCCCAGGCGGCGGCGTGCAGGATCTGGCCTTTTTCCAGGGCAATTTGGCCCTGGGCCAGGTCTTCGCCGCGCAGCCGGGTGTTGGCCCTGGGGGCGATGCCGTCGGCGGGCAGGGTGACGCTGCTGCCCTGCACGGTCACCAGCTCCTGCGGCACGACGGTATCGGCCCCGGCAGGGATGACGGCGCCCGTCATGATGCGCAGCGCCTGGCCGGCTTGCAGCGTGCCGCCCCAGGGCTGGCCGGCCAGGGCGGTGCCGACGATCGTGAGCGTGAGCGCCTGGCCGGGCTGCAGGGCGACACCGGCGAAGGCGTAGCCGTCCATGGCGCTGTTGTCGTGCGCCGGTACGTCGATGGGGCTGACGATGTCCTGGGCCAGGATGCGCCCCCGGGCTTGCGGCAGGGGCAGGGTTTCCTGGGCGGTCAGCGGCGCGACCATGTCGGCGAGCAGCGCCTGGGCGTGGGGAACGGAAAGATCTTGTTGGGGCATGACGGATTCCTGGGCGGCAGGCAGCGCCTGCAATTCCTGTAATTCCTGCAACTGGGCCAGGGTGTTGACATTGGCAAAGCTGCGCAAGGGGGCGTCGCCGCTGCGGTCGAAGGGGCACAGCACCCGGCCTTGCCGGGCCGCCCACAGGCCGATTTTGTGTTCGCCCCGGGCCAGGAAATCGGCCAGGCCGGGGGCCAGGTCGCGGTGGATGAGGGCAAAGGTCGGCTGCGGGCGCAGCACGCCCTGGGCATCGGGCGCGGCGGCCAGTACCAGGCGGGCCTGGTGTTCCTGGGCGCAGGCGGCCAGCCGCCGGGCCAGATCGGTCGGGAAGAAGGGGCTGTCGCAGGGTACGGTGAGCAGCCATTCGGTCGGGCAGGCCAGCAGCCCGGCCAGGAAGCCGGCCAGGGGGCCAGGGTAGTCGGCCAGGGTGTCGGCCAGCACGGGCACGCCCCAGGCCGCGTAGCGGTCGCGGTGGCGGTTGGCGCTGATCAGGCAGGTGCCGACCTGGGGGCGCAGGCGCTCCAGGGCGTGCCGTGCCAGGGGCTGGCCGGCCAAGGGCTGCAGCCCCTTGTCCACCCCGCCCATGCGCGTGCCCTGGCCACCGGCCAGTACCAGGCCCGTGGTGTTGCTGCGCGATGGAGCGGGGACGGAGAGGGTGGTGTGGGCCATCAGCCGCCGATGTAGCTCATTTCGATGCGCCGCCGCTGTACGCTGGTGGCCGGCGGCGCGGCTGCTGCGTCCCCCAGGCCCTGGGAGCGCAGTTCGGAGTAGCGGTCCTGGCGCTGTCCCCAGACGCGGGCAATGGCGGCGCTGATCTCGGCATCGCTGCTGCCGTCGCGCAGCAGGCGGCGCAAATCCCAGCCCTGGTGGGCGAACAGGCACAGGTAAAGCTGCCCCTCGGTGGAGAGCCGGGCGCGGTTGCAGCTGCCGCAGAAAGCGCGGGTCACGCTGCTGATGACGCCCACCTCGCCCAGGGCCGGGTCGTGCGTGCCGTGCGCATCGGCGTAGCCCCAGCGCTGCGCCGTCTCGCCCGGGGCCGTCGGCTCCAGGGGGGTCAGGGCAAACCGTTGCTGCAACCGGGCAATGACCTCGGCGGAGGGGACGACCTCGTCCATGCACCAGCCGTTGGTGGCGCCCACGTCCATGTATTCGATGAAGCGCAGCGTCACCCCCGTGCCGCGAAAGTGCTCGGCCATGGGCAGGATGTCGTCCAGGTTGCTGCTGCGCTTGACCACCATGTTCACCTTGATGCGCTCGAACCCGGCGCTGCGGGCGGCGGCAATGCCGTCGAGCACCTGGGCCACGGGAAAGTCCACGTCGTTCATGCTGCGGAAGGTGGCGTCGTCCAGGCTGTCGAGGCTGACGGTCAGGCGGCTCAGGCCCGCCTCCTTGAGCATGGCCGCCTTGCGTTGCAGCAGGGAGCCGTTGGTCGTCAGCGTCACTTCCAGCGCAGCGCCGCCAGGGGTGCGCACGGCGGCCAGCTGGGCAATGAGCTGCTCCAGGCCCTTGCGCAGCAAAGGCTCGCCGCCGGTGAGGCGGATCTTGCCGACCCCGTGGGCGCTGAACAGCCGGGCCAGCCGGGTGATTTCCTCGAAGTGCAGCAGGGCGCTGCGCGGCAGGTAGGCGTAATCCTTGCCGAACACTTCCTTGGGCATGCAGTAGCTGCAACGGAAATTGCAGCGGTCGGTGACGCTGATGCGCAAATCCCGCAAGGCACGCCCGCGCGTATCCAGCAAGGCAGCAGAAGGCTGCATGACAGAAGAAGTGGGACGCGCATTCATGACGCAGGATTGTGCCTGAGCACCTTCATCGTTCGTTGGTAAAAACCCGCGATGTTTGCGCCTTTTCCTGGCCGCAAACGTGACATCAGGGGTGTTTTTGCGCCGCTACAGTACGCCCCTGACTGGAACAAGCATGACAGATCATTCTGAGAAAAAAACCCCCGTCGAGGGGGGGATGGCAGCGGCCAGGCCAGCGGCCCGCCGCAAGGGGCTGGCCGTCATCGCCGGCGTGGTGGTGCTCGGCGCCCTGGCCTGGGGCGGCTGGGAGTGGCTGGTCAGCCGCAACTACGAAACCACGGACAACGCCTACGTTGCCGGCCACGTCGTGCAGGTCACGCCCCAGGTGGGCGGCACGGTGGTTGCCATTGGCGCCGACGATACCGACCGGGTGCAGGCGGGCCAGTGGCTGGTGCAGCTCGATCCGGCCGATGCGCTGGTCGATCTGGCCAAGGCCGAAGCCGACCTGGCCCAGACGGCCCGCCAGGTGCGCAGCCTGTACGCAGGCAATGCGCCGCTGGAGGCCCAGGTCGTCCAGCGCCAGGCGGAGCTGCTGCGCCAGCAGACCGAGGCGGCCCGCGCCCAGGAGGACGTGCAGCGCCGCCGCACCCTGGCCCAGGCCGGAGCAGTGGGCCAGGAGGAATTCGACCACGCCCGGGCACAGGCCCGTACTGCGGACAAAGCCGTGGCCGCGGCCCAGGCCGCCGTGCAGGCCGCCCAGGCGCAACTGACGGCAGCGCAGGCCCAGACCCGGGGCAGCACCGCCAGCGAGCATCCTGGCGTGCTGGCCGCAGCCGCGCGGGTGCGCGAGGCGTATCTGGCGCTGCAGCGCACGCGCCTGCTGGCCCCGGTCAGCGGGCAAGTGGCCAAGCGGGGCGTACAGCTGGGGCAGCGGGTGGCTGCGGGGGCGCCCTTGCTCACCATCGTGAATTTGCAGCAGTTGTGGGTGGACGCCAACTTCAAGGAAAGCCAGCTGGCGGCGCTGCGTGTCGGCCAGCCGGTGCAACTGGTGGCCGATGTCTATGGCCAGCCGGTGCGCTACCGTGGTGCGATTCAGGGCCTGGGTGCCGGCACGGGGGCGGCGTTTGCCCTGCTGCCCGCGCAGAACGCGACGGGCAACTGGATCAAGGTGGTGCAGCGGGTGCCGGTGCGCATCCGCCTGGATGCCCGGGAGCTGGCGGCGCATCCGCTGCGTGTCGGCCTGTCCATGCTGGTGCGGGTGGACATCCGCGATGCTGGCGATGCGGCGCAGGATGCTATCAATAAGGATGCTGTTTCCACTGATAAAAAAACAAATTCAGATATAAACAATGCTGAAATCACTGCAAATTCAGTGGAAGATGCTACGAATTATGATTTTTCCCTGCCGCAGGCCGAGCAGCGCATCGCCCGCATCATCGCTGGCGAGAACGTCCCTGCCCTGACGGCCTGGCCCGGGGCGTGATTGGCTGCCATGCACGCTACTGCCCCTGCGCCTTTGAAGGGCGCCCAACTGGCCCTGGGTACGCTGGCCCTGTCCCTGGCCACTTTCATGAACGTGCTGGATTCGACCATCGCCAACGTGGCCCTGCCCGCCATCTCCGGCGATGTGGGCGTCAGCCCCGGCCAGGGCACCTGGGTGATTACCAGCTTTGGCGTGGCCAATGCCATTTCCGTGCCGCTCACCGGGTGGCTGACCCAGCGCTTTGGCGCGGTGCGCCTGTTTACGGCCAGCGTGCTGTTGTTCGTGCTCACTTCCTGGCTGTGCGGCTTTGCCGGGTCGCTGGAAACCCTGGTGCTGTTCCGCGTGCTGCAGGGGGCGGTGGCTGGGCCGATGATCCCCCTGTCGCAAACCCTGCTGCTGGCCAGCTACCCCGCGTCCCGTGCCGGTACGGCCCTGGCCCTGTGGGGCATGACGACGCTGGTGGCCCCGGTCGTGGGGCCGCTGCTGGGGGGCTGGATTACCGACAACGTCTCCTGGCCGTGGATTTTCTACATCAACGTTCCCGTCGGCCTGGCTGCGGCGCTGATGACCTGGAGCATCTACCGCAAGCGGGAGACGCCCACGCGCAAGCTGCCGATCGACAGCATCGGCCTGGCCCTGCTGGTGCTGTGGGTGGGGGCGCTGCAACTGATGCTCGATACCGGCAAGGAGCATGACTGGTTTGCCTCCGGCTTCGTCGTCGCCCTGGCCGTGGTGGCGGCGGTCAGCTTCGTGGTGTTCGTGCTGTGGGAGCTGACCGATGCCCACCCGGTGGTGGATCTGAGCCTGTTCCGCCAGCGCAACTTTGCCGCCGGGGTGGTGGCGCTGTCGGTCGCCTACGGCGTGTTTTTCGGCAATGTGGTGCTGCTGCCGCTGTGGCTGCAGCAGTGGATGGGCTACACCTCCACCGCTGCCGGCATGGCGCTGGCCCCGGTGGGCCTGTTCGCCATCCTCCTGACGCCCCTGGTCGGGAAGAAGGTCGCCCAGTGGGACCCGCGCAAAATGGCCACCCTGGCATTCATCGTTTTTGCCCTGGTGATGGGGATGCGGGCGCAGTTTTCGACCGACACCGACTTTGCCCACATCATGGTGCCCACCCTGGTGCAGGGCGTGGCCATGGCGTTTTTCTTCATCCCGCTGACCAGCATCACGTTGAGCGGCCTGCCGCCGATGCGCATTCCGGCCGCCGCCGGCCTGAGCAATTTCGTGCGCATCACGGCCGGGGCCATGGGCGTGTCCATCAGCACCACGCTGTGGGAAAACCGTGCGGCCATGCACCATGCCCACCTGACCGAAACCCTGGTCGACGGCCAGGGCGTTCTCGCCCAGACCCTGGCGCAATTGCAAAAAGCCGGATTGACCCGGGAACAGGCCTGGGCGCAAATCAACCGGCTCATCGACCAGCAGGCCTACACCCGGGCGGTGGACGATATTTTCTGGGCCTCGTCGCTGCTGTTCATCGTGCTGATCGGCTTCATCTGGCTGACCCGCCGCCCTGTCCCGGTGGGCGCGATGCCCGCCGACGCGGCGGCGCATTGATTTTTTTGAAAAACCTTGAAATGGCGGAAGGCAGCAGGAGTCGAACCTACCTGGGAGTGGCTGACACCCCCTACCGGGTTTGAAGCCCGGCCACGCCACCGGGCGTGGTTGCCTTCCTTTGCGTGTTGGCAGCGGCGATTGTAGTGGCTGGCCGGTGGCTAGCGCCCGGCATCCTGGCCATGCCAGTGGGCGCCGGGGCGCAGGACGTGGGCGTCGCCGACGCGGCGGGTCAGGCCCAGGCGGTTGAAGCATTCCATGATCTGGATGGCGCGTTTGCGGCCCAGGCCGGTGGCATCGCGAAAGTGCCGGGCGATGAGCTGGCCCCGGGCGTCTTGTGCGGCCAGTTCGGTGATCAGGGCGGCCAGGGCGTCCATGTGCTGCTGGGCGTAGAACAGGTCTTTGACGACCTGGAACACCAGTCCCTGGCGGGCCAGCTTGCGCAGCAGCTGGCGCACCAGTTCTTCTTGTCGCCCGGCATCCTGGGCCAGGTCGCGCACCCAGGGCGGGTCGAACCGGCCTGCGGCGATGCGTGGCAGCAGTTGTTCGGCCAGGGCCGTTTCCTGGGCCGTGAGCTGCACCTGGTGGTTGGGCAGGTGCAGCCAGGCACCCTGTGCCTGGAGCTGGCCGTTGGCGATGAGGTGCTGGGTCAGCGCCTGCCACAGCGCCTGGTGCCGGGGACTGGCGGCGGGGGGAATGCCCGGCCAGACCATGCGTTGCAGGCGGGCGTTGTGGGCGCCGGGTTCGTCGGGTTGCTGCTGGTGAAATTGTTCCAATGCTGCAAGCAGCTGGTCTTGCAGGGCCTGCCAGATGTCCGGGTGCAGCAGCAGGACGTCGCCCTGGGGCAGGGGGATGCGTTGCAAATCGTCCGGCAGGGGCGGCTGGCGGTGGCCGCACAGGCGTTGCAGTTGTGACAGCGGCAGGCCGTGGCGGGCCTGGGCCAGCAGGGGGGCGGTGTCGCCTGCGGCCAGCCAGTGTTCCAGCGCCTGCCATGCGGCCTGGCGCTGGGCGCTGCGGCGTTTGCGGGCGGGGGCGTCGGGGTCGAGCACCATGGCCCCGGCCAGGGTGCGGCTGGCCTGGGCGTTGCGCACGATGACGCGGTCGCCGGGCAGGGCGTGGGCCGGAGTGTCCAGCACCAGTTGGGCGTAGCCTTCATGGCCCGGTTGCAGGGGGCCATCGTCTGGGTTGCCCAGGGGCAGGACGTGGCCGGTGCAGTGTCGGGTGCCCAGGTGCAGGTGGACGGCTGTCCAGCCGGTGAGCGGGGTGTTTTCCGCCAGCCAGTGCAGGCGCACGTCCAGGCGGGTGCTGGCGGCCAGGAGCTGGGGCTGGGCCAGCCAGTCGCCCCGGGCGATGTCGCCGGTGTCGATGCCGACCAGGTTCAGGGCCACGCGCTGGCCGGCGCTGCCGGTGGGGCTGGCGCGGTTTTGCGCGTGCAGGCTGCGCACGCGCACGCTGCGCCCGGTGCCGGAGTGGGTCAGGCTGTCGCCCACGCTGACCTGCCCGCCGAACACGGTGCCGGTGACGATGGTGCCCTGCCCGGTGAGGCTGAAGGCGCGGTCCACCGCCAGGCGGAACAGCCCGCCGCTGCTGCGGGCGGCGCAGTGCTGGGCCTGTTGCATCAGGTGCTGGCGCAGGGCATAGGTGCCGGGGTCGTCGGGCCGGGCGGCGGCGGTGGGGAATAGCGGGGCGCCGGCCATGGCGGTGACGCCGAGGATGGCGGCCACTTCCTCCTGCACCTCGGCGATGCGCCCGGGCGGCACGCAGTCGGCCTTGGTGATGGCGACGCTGGCGCTGCGGATGCCCAGCAGTTGCAGGATCTGCACGTGCTCCAGCGTCTGCGGCATGACGCCGTCGTCCGCCGCCACGACCAGCAGGGCGTGGTCGATGCCGACGGCCCCGGCGGTCATGGTGGGGATGAATTTCTCGTGGCCGGGCACGTCGATGATGCCCAGCACCTGGCCGTCGGGCAGGGGCAGGTAGGCGTAGCCCAGCTCGATGCTGATGCCGCGCTCCTGCTCCTGCTTGAGCCGGTCGGTGTTGGTGCCGGTCAGCGCCCGCACCAGGGTGGTTTTGCCGTGGTCGATGTGCCCGGCGGTGCCGATGATCATGGGGTTCAGCGTAAACGGGTGAGGGGTGTTTTCGATAAATACTGTAGCTTGTTCCGCTTGAAAACAAAGGATTTCAGATATGAATCTATATGAAATCCTTGATTTTTTAGTGGAGAAAGCTATTCTTTTATGTATTCAATAGCGTCAGCTGTTCCGTGAACGCAGGCTGCTCGGCTTCTTCCAGGCAGCGCAGATCCAGCCACAGCGCCCCGTCCTGGGCGCGGCCGATGGTGGGGCGCGGCAGGCGGCGCAGGCGTTCTTGCAGTTCGGTGACGCTGGCGGTTCTGGCCTGCGGGCGCAGCAGCAGGCCGAAGCTCTCCAGGCTGTCCACCGGCAGGGCGCCGCTGCCGATCTGGCTGCGCATGGGGCCGGGGGCCACGCTCCAATCTGCGCCCAGGGCGGCTTGCAGCAGCGGGGCCAGCGCTTCGGCCTGGGCCTGCATGGCGCTGGCCGGGCGGGTGAACAGGCGCAGCGTGGTCAGGCGCTGGGCCAGGGTTTCCGGGTGCTGGTACAGGCGCAGCGTGGCTTCCAGCGCGGCCAGGGTGAGCTTGCCGACGCGCAGCGCCCGTTTCAGGGGGTGGCGCTTGATGCGGGCGATCAAGTCCTTGCGGCCAACGATCAGGCCCGCCTGCGGCCCGCCCAGCAGCTTGTCGCCGCTGAAGGTCACCACATCCGCGCCGCGGGCAATGGTCTGCGCCACGGTCACTTCCGGCGGCAGGCCCCAGGCGGCCATGTCGACCAGAGTGCCGCTGCCCAGATCGACCACCATCGGCAGGCTGGCGGCGTGGGCCAGGGCGGCCACGTCGGCATCGGCCACGCTGCGGGTAAAGCCCTGGATGGCGTAGTTGCTGGTGTGCACCTTCATGAGCAGGGCGGTGTGCTCGCCGATGGCCCGCTCGTAGTCGTAGGCGTGGGTGCGGTTGGTGGTGCCCACTTCCACCAGGCGGCAGCCGGCCTGGGCCATGATGTCCGGGATGCGGAAGGCCCCGCCGATCTCCACCAGCTCCCCGCGCGAGACGACCACTTCGCCCCCGGCAGCCAGGGCGCCCAGGGTGAGCAGCACGGCGGCGGCGTTGTTGTTCACAATGGTGGCGGCCTCGGCGCCGGTGAGCTGGCAGATCAGGTCGGTGACGAGATCGTCCCGGTCGCCGCGCCCGCCGTCTTCCAGGTCGTATTCCAGGTTCATCGGGCAGGTCAGCGCCTGGGCCACGCTGGCCACCACCTCGGGCGGCAGCAGGGCGCGGCCCAGGTTGGTGTGCAGCACGGTGCCGGTGAGGTTGAACACGGGTTTCAAACGCGGCGCGTGGCGGCGCTCCAGCGCCTGCTGCACCTGGGCGGCGATGGCGGCGGGGGCGGTATGCGCGGCTTGCAGGGTGCTGGCGCGAAGCTGCACGCGCAGCGCGTCCAGAACCTGGCGCAGCGCTGCCGTGGTGCTGCTGCGGCCATATTCGGCCAGCAGCGGGGCCAGGGCGGCATCGCGCAGCAGGGCATCGGCCGAGGGGATGCGGGGCGGGGTGGTCATGGCGCGGGCGCTGTCGTGGATTAGTGGCTGGTATTGCTGGGGAAGGGGTCGATGAGCGTGTCGGCCGCGCCCGTGTCGGCCTGTTCCTCGGCCACGGCGACGTAGAGCAGCGGGTTGGCGCTGGCACGCCGGAAGGGCGTCTCGCTCATCAGCAAGTCCAGCATCAGGCTGGCCAGATCGTCGGCCAGCGGTTCGGCCAGCGGGTCTTTTTCCTGGTTGACGAGTTTGCGGTACGTGCCGCATTCATCGCAGGTTTCCGCCGTGACGATGTCCTTGATGCCTTCGATGATCTGGTAGTGGACGCCCTTGGTGCTTTCGCAGTGCGAGCACTTGACGCGCACCATGTGCCAGTCGGTGCCACAGCCGCCGCAGTGCAGGTAGCGGTGGCCGCTGGCCTGCCCGCCGATGCGGATGACGCTGGCCACCGGTTCGCTGGCGCAGACGGGGCAGATGGTGGCAGGGTGCATCTGCGGCATGTCGGCCTCGCGCAGGCTGGCGGCCCGTTGCGTCAGGCGCACTTGCAGCGCGGCCATGACGAAGGGGGCCATGCCGATGTAGCGTGCAGCCAGGTCCTTGTTCAGGAGCTGGCGGGCAATGCTGTCGCGCTCGTCGCCGGGCAGCTGGCGCAGCTCGGCCAGCAAGGGTTGCAGGGCGGCGGGCAGGCCGGTGGCCTGGCTGGCCAGGGTGTCCAGGATGTGCTCCAGCACCGGTTGCCAGTCCTGCAGGCCCGCATCCAGTTGTTCTGCGGCCGGGAACAGCGGCATTCCGTGCGCCTGGGCGCGTTGCATCGCGCTGCGATCGGCCTCGGGCGCAGGCAGCGCCTTGGCCGCCTGGTGCTGGGCGCTGACGATGTGGGCGGCAAATTCCAGGTAATCGGCAATCGGGTTGCCTGCGGCCAGCTGGCGCAGGCGGGCGGCGCGTTCGATGAACAGGCTGCCGATTTGCGGCGGCAGCACGCGCGGGAAGGTGGTGTTGTCCAGCGCCTCGATCTCGCCGGGTTGCAGGATGCGTCGTGACATAAAACATCTTCCTCAAAATAAAGACCGCCGACATGCTCTTGTTTCAAGAGCTGTCGGCGGTTGTTGCATCAGCGCTAGGGGCTGATTTTACGCTTAGTCATTATCCCCCGTCACCTTGCGGTACCAGCCCCGGTGGTGCTGTTTGGCCCAGGCGCGGGTGACGGTGCCGTACATCATGGCGCGGATGGTGCCGCGCGTCCAAATGGCGGCATAGACGTGCATGACGATCAGGCCGATCATGGCCACGGCGGCGATGGCATGTACCACCGAGGCCAGGCGCACGATGTCCACCGCAGGCGTCCACCACGCACGCCACATGAAGACGCCGCTGACGGTGATGGCTGCCATGCTGACCACCAGCCCCCAGAACAGCAGCTTCTGGCCGCCGTTGTACTTGCCTTGCTCGGGCATGGCGTGGTCGTCGCCGTCGATCATCTTGTCCACGTTCTTCAGCCACTCGTAGTCACGCGGCTCCATGATGTTGAGCTTGGCAAAGCGCAGCGCCATGACCAGGAAGCCCACGGCCATCACCACCCCGATGTAGGGGTGCAGGATGCGCGTCCACGGCCCGCCGCCGAACAGTTGCGTCAGCGGAAAGAACGCGGGATGGAAGAACGCCAGCCCCGACAGTGCCAGCAGGATGAAGCAGATGCCCACCACCCAGTGGTTGGCCCGTTCCGATGCGTTGTAGCGCACCAAGTCACGCGGGTTGCGAATCATGGCTGAGTCTCCTTCTGTGCTGCGGCTTCCTGGTCTTTGCGTTCCATTTCATCTTCCAGCTCCTTGGACACCTCGTTGGGGCCTTTGGTGATGTAGTGAAACAGACTGCCCACGGCGGCAGCGCCCAGGGCGGCCATGGCCAGGGGTTTGGCCACGCCTTTCCACAGGGCCACCATGGGGCTGATCTTCGGATCGTCCGGCAGGCCCTTGTAGAGCGAGGGCTTGTCCGCATGGTGCAGCACGTACATGACGTGCGTGCCGCCCACGCCCTGCGGGTCGTACAGACCGGCGTTGGCGTAGCCCCGGTTCTGCAGGTCGCCGATGCGCCGTTCGGCCTGGCTGTGCATGGCCTCCTTGGTGCCGAACATGATGGCCCCGGTCGGGCAGGTCTTGACGCAGGCGGGCTCGCGCCCCACGGCCACGCGGTCGGAACACAGGGTGCACTTGTACGCCTTGTTGTCCTTTTTGGAGATGCGCGGCACGTTGAACGGGCAGCCCGTCACGCAGTAGCCGCAGCCGATGCACTGGTCCTGCTGGAAGTCCACGATGCCGTTGGCGTACTGCACGATGGCACCGGGCGAGGGGCAGGCCTTCAGGCACCCCGGGTCTTCGCAATGCATGCAGCCATCCTTGCGGATGAGCCATTCCAGGTTGCCGGTGGCCTCGTTCTCGTATTCGGCAAAGCGCATCACGGTCCACGACTGATCGGTCAGATCGGTCGGGTTGTCGTACACGCCCGCAGCCAGGGTGCCGATGTCGTCGCGCAGATCGTTCCACTCCATGCAGGCGGTCTGGCAGGCCTTGCAGCCGATGCACTTGGAGACGTCGATCAGCTTGGCGACCTCGCCCCCGTGCGCCCCCCGCGCACTGGGCGCGGGGGTGGTGGTGGCCGAACGGCGCTTGATATCTAAAGACATGGTCGAAGACATGGTTTCTTACTCCTTTACACCTTCTCGACCTTCACGAGGAAGGTCTTGGTTTCGGGGGTGAAGCTGTTGCCGTCGCCCACGGACGCCGTCAGGTTGTTCGCCATGTGCCCCTTGCGCCCCTGGGAGGCAAAGCCCCAGTGGATGGGCACGCCCACGTGGTGGATGGTCTTGCCGTCGATCTGCATCGGCTTCATGCGCTTGGTGACGACGGCCGCCGCCTTGACGAAGCCGCGCTTGGAGCTGACCTTGATCTGCTGGCCGGTTTCGATGCCCAGCTCCTGGGCCAGCGCCTCGCCGATTTCCACGAACTGCTCCGGCTGCACGATGTTGTTCAGGTGCACGTGCTTGGTCCAGTAGTGGAAGTGTTCGGTCAGGCGGTAGCTGGTGCCCACGTGCGGGAACTCCTTCGGGTCGCCCGCGGTGTCCTTGACGGAATCCAGAATCCGCGCTGCCGGGCTGATGACGGCCAGCTTGTTCTCCGGGTACATCGGGTTGTAGCCCAGCGGGTTGTCGAAAGCCTCGTAGTGGGTCGGGAACGGCCCTTCGTTCATGCCCTTGCGGGAGAAGAAGCGGGCTACGCCCTCCGGGTTCATGATGAAGGGGTTCACCACCTCGGGGTCCATCGTCGGGCCCATGTCCGGCACGTCTGCACCCACCCAGCGGCTGCCGTTCCACTGCACCAGCACGCGGTCGGGGTCGAACGGCTTGCCCTGGCGGTCGCAGGATGCGCGGTTGTAGAGCACGCGGCGGTTCGCCGGCCAGGCCCAGGCCCAGTTGAGCGTGTTGCCCACGCCGGTCGGGTCGCTGTTGTCGCGCCGGGCCATCTGGTTGCCCGACGAAGTCCAGCAGCCCGCCCAGATCCAGCAGCCGCCCAGGGTGGTGCCGTCGGCCCGCATCTCGCCGAAGCCGGCCAGCTGCTCGCCTGCCTTGCGGATGACCTTGCCGTCCGCATCGGTCAGATCGACCAGGGCGCGGCCGTTGTACTCCTTGGCGATTTCCTCGCTGCTGGGGTGCGCGGCCTGGGCATAAGGCCAGTACAGGTTGGCGATGGGGTCGGGGAACTGGCCGCCTTCCTTCTCGTAGAGCTTCTTCATGCGCAGGTGCAGGGCCGACATGATGTTGATGTCGGTCTGCGCCTCGCCCGGGGCGTCAGCCGCCTTCCAGTGCCACTGCAGCACGCGCGAGGAGCTGACGATGGCGCCATCCTCCTCGGCAAAGCAGGTGGTCGGCAGGCGGAACACCTCGGTCTGGATGCTGGCGGGGTCCACATCGTTGTACTCGCCGTGGTTTTTCCAGAACTCCGAGGTTTCCGTGACCAGCGGGTCCATGATGACGAGGAACTTGAGCTTCTTCAGCCCTTCGCGCACGTTGTTGGAGTTGGCCAGCGAGGCCAGCGGGTTGAAGCCCTGGGCGATGTAGCCGTTGACCTTGCCCTGGTTCATCAGGTCGAAGACCTTGAGCATGTCGTAGGACTGGTCGAGCTTGGGCAGGTAGTTGAACGCCCAGTCGTTTTCCGCCGTGGCCGCAGGCCCCCACCACGCCTTCATCAGGCTGACGTGGAACTTGGGGTAGTTGGCCCAGTAGTTCATCTGGCCGGGGCGCAGCGGCTTGGGCGTGCGCGTGGCGATGTACTGCTGGTAGTCCTGTTCCCGCTCGTTGGGCAGGGTCAGGTAGCCCGGCAGAGAGGCCGAGAGAATGCCCAGGTCGGTCAGCCCCTGGATGTTGGAGTGCCCGCGCAGCGCATTCATGCCGCCGCCCGCCACACCGATGTTGCCGCACAGCAGTTGCACCAGCGCACCGGCACGCAGCATCTGCGCACCCGTGGTGTGCTGTGTCCAGCCCAGGGCGTACATGATGGTGGCCACGCGCCCGGCCTGGGCGGTGGAGGCGAACTTCTCGCAGACGTGCAGGAATTTCTCCTTGGGCGTGCCGCAGATGCTCTCCACCTTTTCCGGGGTGTAGCCCGCGTAGTGGCGCTTGAGCCACTGGTATACGCAGCGCGGGTGCTGCAGGCTGGGATCGACCTTGACGAAGCCGTCCTCGCCCAGCTCGTAGTCCCAGGTGGACTTGTCGTAGGTGCGGGTTTCGGGGTTGTAGCCCGAGAAGATGCCCTCGTCGAAGGCAAAGTCCTCACGCACGATGAAGCTGAAGTCCGTGTAGTTCTTCACATACTCGTGGTGGATCTTGTCGTGCGTGAGCAGGTAATTGATCATGCCGCCCAGGAACACGATGTCCGACCCCGAACGGATGGGGGCGTAGAAATCGGCTACCGATGCGGAGCGGTTGAAGCGCGGATCGACCACCATGAAGTAGGCGCCGTTGTGCTCCTTGGCCTCGGTCACCCATTTGAAGCCGCAGGGGTGGGCTTCAGCGGCATTGCCGCCCATGATGAGGATGACATCAGCGTTCTTGATGTCCACCCAATGGTTTGTCATGGCTCCACGGCCAAACGTCGGGGCAAGACCTGCCACCGTCGGGCCGTGTCAGACACGTGCTTGGTTGTCGAGCGCCAGCAGGCCCCAGGAGCGGGCCACCTTGTGCGTGATGTAACCGGCTTCGTTGCTGGAGGCCGAGGCGGCCAGCATACCGGTGGAGAGCCATCGGTTCACCGTCTGGCCGGCTGCGTTCTGCGCCTCGAAGTTGGCGTCGCGGTCGTCCTTGAGCAGGCGGGCGATGCGGTCGAGCGCCTCGTCCCAGCCCATGCGCTTCCACTCGCTGGAGCCGGGAGCGCGGTACTCGGGGAATTTCAGGCGGTTGGGGCTGTTGACGAAGTCCATCAGCGAGGCGCCCTTGGGGCACAGCGTGCCGCGGTTGACCGGATGGTCCGGGTCGCCTTCGACGTGCATGATGCCCAATTTGGCATTGCGCACGCCGTCGCTGTGTGCGTACATCAGAATGCCGCAGCCCACCGAGCAGTATGTGCAGGTCTGGCGTGTGACCGTCGCTGCGGTAAGTTTGAACTGGCGTACTTCCGCCAAGGCCGTGCTGGGTGAGAAACCCAGTACCGCCAGGCTGGAGGCTGCCAGACTGGAGCCAGTCACTTGCATGAACTGGCGTCTGGAGACTTGCACCATGGTGTTACTCCTTAATGAGGGGGGAGGGACGTACCCGAGGCTTTTGCCAAGCCCCGGAAGGGATTACGTAGGTAAGTTTGCGTATTCTGGTGAGAAGGCTTGCAGAGAACTTACCTTAAGAACGTAAAGACTACATTTTAGATAGCTTCAAACTTAGAGGGCACCGATGAAAGATGGTTTACCCTAATGAAAAAGCCCGCAGCACGCTGCGGGCTGGCAGGGCAGGAACTGGTTTCTTACACCTGATCGTTGCTCAACCCCGCCGTCTGGCTGAAGCCGCAGTCCACGTAGGTGATCTCGGCGGTCACGCCTGCGGCCAGGTCGGACAGCAGGAAGGCGGCGACGTTGCCCACGTCCTCGATCGTCACGTTGCGGCGCAGCGGGGCGGCGTCGGCAATGCGCGAGAGCAGCTTGCCGAAGTCCTTGATGCCGCTGGCGGCCAGCGTCTTGATCGGGCCGGCGCTGATGCCGTTGGCGCGGATGCTGCGGCCATCCTCGGTGCGGCCCACGGCCTCGGCCAGATAGCGTACCGAGGCTTCCAGCGACGCTTTCGCCAGCCCCATGGTGTTGTAGTTGGGGATGGAGCGCAGGGCGCCCAGGTAGGACAGGGTCAGGAGCGCCGACTTGTCGTTCAGGTAGGGCAGGGCGGCCTTGGCCATGGCCGGGAAGCTGTAGGCGCTGATGTCGTGGGCGATGCGGAAGTTCTCGCGCGTCATGCCGTCCAGGAAGTTGCCGGCAATCGCCTCGCGCGGGGCGAAGCCGATGCTGTGCACGAAGCCGTCGAATTGGCCCCAGACCGCGCCCAGGTCGGTGAACATCTTCTCGATCTGTGCATCGTCGGCCACGTCGCAGTCGAACACCAGGGTGGAGTCGAACTCGGCGGCAAACTCGGTAATGCGGTCTTTGAAACGTTCGCCCACGTAGCTGAAGGCCAGCTCCGCGCCCTGGGCGCGGCAGGCTTTGGCAATGCCATAGGCAATCGAGCGGTTGGACAGGACGCCGGTGATCAAGAGTTTTTTGCCGGTCAGAAAACCCATGGTGCTTCTCCTAGAAGAGGGGGGAAAGGCTGGAAAACAGAAAACCCCGGCGGCGCTTGCAGTCGCGCCGCCTGGGTGCTGGGGCAGAATTGTCGCATGTGTACCCGAATCCCATCCCGATCCGCCAAGGCTGCCTGGCAGCTTGGGGTGTGCCGCGCCACCCTGGCCGCCTGTCTGTTGCTGGCCGCCCCGGCCACCTGGGCCGATGCCGCCTATGCCCTGTGGGGCACGCCCAAATACCCGGCGGACTTTGCCCACTTCGACTACGTGAACGCCCAGGCGCCCCAGGGCGGAACGCTGCGGCTGGTGAGCAACCTGCGCATCTCCACCTTCGACAAATACAACCCCTTCACCATCAAGGGCAGCGCCCCGGCCTATCTCCAGGTGTTGCTGTTCGACACCCTGCTGGCCGCGAGCATGGACGAAACCGCCACCGGCTACGGCCTGCTGGCCGAGGATGTGGCGGTGGCCCCGGACCGCCTCTCGGCCACCTTCCGCCTGCGGCCTCAGGCGCGGTTTCACGACGGCACGCCGGTGCTGGCGCAGGATGTGAAGCACAGCTACGACACCCTGGTCGGCCCCCACGCCATGCCCGGCTACCGCACGCTGCTGGCCGAGGTGGCCGAATGCCAGGTGCTGGATGCGCACACCGTGCGCTTCGTCTTTACCGCACCGAACCGCGAATTGCCGCTGACCGTGGGCACCCTGCCCATATTCAGCCGCGCCTGGGGCGCGGGCAAGCCGTTCGACCAGGTGGTGATGGAACCGCCCATCGGCAGCGGCCCCTACCGCATCGGCCCGGTGCGCTTCGGCAAGGACATCACCTACGTGCGCGATGCCGACTATTGGGCCAGGGACTTGCCCGTGCGCGTGGGCACGTACAACTTCGAGCGCATCGAAATCAAGATCTACAAGGACAACACCGCACGGCTGGAGGCGCTCAAGGCCGGGGAATTCGACGTCATGCGCTTTTTCAGCGCGGGCGACTGGGCGCGGCGCGTGAATGGCCGCAAGTTCAGCAGCGGCGAGCTGGTCAAGGGTGAATTTGCCCACCAGTTGCCCACGGGTTTCCAGAGCTACGTGCTCAACAGCCGCAAACCCTATCTGCAGGACGTGCGCGTGCGCGAGGCCCTGGGGCTGGCGCTGGACTATGAATGGATGAACCGGCAGATGTTCTACGGCGCCTACCAGCGCGTGCGCGGCATCTTTGGCAACACGCCCTGCGCCACCCAGGGCAGCCCCACGGCGGCGGAGCTGGCGCTGATGCAGCCCTTTGCCAATGCCTTGCCGCCGGCCGCTTTCGGCCCCATGGCCGAGCCGCCCAATACCGACCCGCCCGGCAGCCTGCGGGCCAATCTGCTCAAGGCCCGCGCCCTGTTGCAGGAAGCGGGCTGGACGGTGCAGAACGGCGTACTGCGCAACGCCCAGGGCCAGCCCCTGGTGCTGGAATACCTGGACAGCAACGAGGGCAGCCTGCGCGTGGTCGCGCCCTGGCAGCGCAACCTGCAAAAGCTGGGCGTGCAGCTGCGCTTTCGCTCCGTGGACTACGCGCTGTACGAGCAGCGGGTGCGCAAGTTCGACTTCGACATCATCAGCATCGCCTACCAGGGCACGAACAACCCGGGGCAGGAACTGGCCGACCTGTTCGGCAGCAAGGCGGCGGACCAGGAAGATTCCGGCAACTTCCCCGGCGTGAAAAGCCCGGCGGTGGACGCCTTCATCCGCGCCATCGCTGGCGCCCAGACCGAGGCGGCGCTGCTGCCCGCCTGCCACGCACTGGAGCGGGCCATTGCCCACGGCCATTACCTGATTCCGCAATGGTCGGGCGGTGCCCACCGCATGGCCTACAACGCCTGGCGTCTGGCCGTGCCGCAGACGCTGCCACCCTATTCGGTGGGGGAGGAATGGGTGTTGCAGACCTGGTGGTCTAAAAAACAATAGCTTCTTCCGTTCTGTATATAAGGTTTCCATAGATAAATTACTTTGAAAACTTTATATATCCAGCGGAAGAAGCTATTTTTTTATTTCTCCAGGTGCAATACGACCGGCGTGTGGTCGCTGGGCTGCTTGTTCTTGCGTGGCGTGCGGTCGATGTGGCAGGCGCGGGCCAGGGGCCGCAGGGCATCGCCGATCAGGATGTGGTCGATGCGCATCCCCCGGTTCTTCTGGAAGCCCAACATGCGGTAATCCCACCAGGAAAAGCTTTTTTCCGGCTGCTCGAACAAACGGAAGCTGTCGTGCAGCCCCAGGCCGAGCAGTTCCTGGAAGTGGGCGCGTTCCTCGGGGGTGTGGTGAATCGTCCCGGCCAGGCCCACGGGGTCGAAGGTGTCGCGGTCATCGGGGGTGACGTTGAAGTCGCCCATCAGCACCAGGCGCGGGTGTTCGGCCAGCTGGCTGCGCACCCATGCGGTCAGCGCGGCCAGCCAGCGCAGCTTGTAGGCGAACTTGTCCGTGCCCGGCGCCTGGCCGTTGACGAAATAGGCGTTCACCAGCCGCAGCGGCCCCTGCGGCGTGGCCAGGGTGGCGGTGATGACGCGGGCCTGCTCGTCCGGGAAGCCGGGCAGGTTGCGCACCACGTCGCCGATCGGGTGGCGGCTCAGGATGGCCACGCCGTTGTAGGTCTTCTGGCCGTGGCTCACGCACTGGTAGCCCGCAGCCTCCAGCTCCAGGTGGGGGAACTTGTCGTCGGTGAGTTTCAGCTCCTGCAAACCCAGGGCATCGACGGGGTTGGCTGCCAGCCAATCGAGCACCTGGGGCAGGCGCACGGTCAAAGAGTTCACATTCCAGGTGGCCAACTGCATCGGGGATTTCTCCAGAAAAACGCAAAGCGGCGATTGTGGCCCATGAAAAAAGCCCCTGGGCCGAGGCACCAGGGGCTGGGTTCTTGCGGATGCCGGGTCGGCGGCTTATTCCGCCGGGGCTTCCAGGGCGTCCTGCATGGACTGGAGCGGGTCGTCTGCCTCGGGGGCGGCGGCACCTTCGTCCATGAAGGGGTTGTCGAAGTCGATCGCCTCCGGCATGTTCGCCTCCATTTGTTCGCGGATGGCGTCCATGTCGTAGTCGATCTTTTCGTCCAGGCCGCTGGAGACGATGCCGGGGAAGGCAATGACCAGGCCCACCATGATCAGCTGAATGCACAGGAAGGGAATGGAGCCCATGTAGATCTGCGTGGTGGTCACGGGGGCAATGCGCTTGTGGGTGACCTTGTCGGTGTATTCCTTGTCCGGCGCGACGGAGCGCAGGTAGAACAGGGCGAAACCGAAGGGCGGGTGCATGAAGGAGGTCTGCATGTTGATCGCCAGCAGCACGCCGAACCACACCAGGTCGATGCCCAGCTTTTCGGCCACCGGGGCCAGCAGCGGCACCACGATGAAGGACAGCTCGAAGAAGTCCAGGAAGAACGCCAGGAAGAAGACCATCACGTTCACCAGGATCAGGAAGCCCAGCTGGCCGCCCGGCAGGTCGGACAGCAGGTGTTCCACCCACATCGGGCCGTCCACGCCCTGGAAGGTCAGGCCGAAGACGGTTGCGCCCAGCAGGATGAAGACCACGAAGCACGACAGCTTGGTGGTGCCCACCAGCGCCTGGTTGAGCAGCTTGTAGTTCAGGCGGCGGCGGCTGACGGCCAGGATGATCGCGCCCAGGGCGCCCATGGCGCCGCCCTCGGTGGGGGTGGCGATGCCCAGGAAGATGGTGCCCAGCACCAGGAAGATCAGCAGCAGCGGCGGGATCAGCACGAAGGTGACTTTTTCTGCCACGGTCGAGAGCAGGCCCATGCCGGTGATGCGGTTGATCGACGCGGCCACGAAGGCCAGGGCAACGCCGAAGCACATGGCAAAGACGATGGTTTCATCCTTGGCGACGTGTTCCACCACTTCGCCGGTGAACCAGGTGTGGATGGTTTCCATGTTCTGCGCGGCGAAGATGGACAGGCCTACGCAGATCACCGTCAGCACCAGCAGCGAAGGCAGGCCGGAGTTGCCGTTCTTGTCCTTCAGGTCACGCGCCTCGGGCGGCAGGGCGGGCACCATGCTGGGGCGGAAGAAGGCGATGGCGAAGATCATCAGCATGTACAGGCCCACCAGCATGAAGCCGGGGATGAAGGCGCCCTTGTACAGGTCGCCCACGCTGCGGCCCAGCTGGTCGGCCAGAATGATCAGCACCAGCGAGGGCGGAATGATCTGCGCCAGCGTGCCCGAGGCGGCAATCACCCCGGAGGCAATGCGCCGGTCGTAGCCGTAGCGCATCATGATGGGCAGCGAGATCAGG
The DNA here is from genome assembly GCA_902175065.1 of uncultured Comamonas sp. Lineage (GTDB taxonomy): Bacteria > Pseudomonadota > Gammaproteobacteria > Burkholderiales > Burkholderiaceae_C > Comamonas. The sequence continues at coordinate 26,296 of CABIIJ010000095.1, forward strand.
CCCATCGAGATCACCGATGCCGCCACCACGCCGGTCGTGGCTGCCAGCATGGCGCCCACGATGATGACGGCAATGGCCACGCCGCCACGGATGGGGCCGAAGAGCTGGCCCACGGTGTCCAGCAAGTCCTCGGCCATGCCGCTGCGTTCCAATATCAGCCCCATCAGGGTGAAGAAGGGAATGGCCAGCAGGGTTTCGTTCTGCATCACGCCGTAAATGCGCAATGGCAGCGCTTGCATCAGCGCTTCGGGCAGCACGCCCAGTTCGATGCCGATAAAGGCAAAAAACAGGCCGCAGGCACCCAGGCTGAACGCCACGGGAAAGCCGATCAATAGAAAGCAGATCAGGCCCGCGAACATGATCGGGGCTAGGTTGTTGGCAATGAATTCCACGTAAGTTCTCCTGCGCGATTAAGCGTGTTGGGCTTTTTGGGCGGCAGCTTTCTCTTCCGCCAGACGAATGGCCTCGGCCAGTTCTTCTTCGGCGGATTGCGCCAGAACCTTGACCATCGGGTCAGGAATCAGGCCGCGCAGGAAGGCAATGCGTTTGATGAGTTCGGAGAAGCCTTGCAGCATCAGCAGGGCGAAGCCGAGGGGCATCATCAGGTACACCGGCCAGCGGATCAGGCCGCCGGCGTTGCTGGAGACTTCGCCGGAGCTGTAGGCCTGCAGGAAGAAGGGGATGCTGTATTTCAGGACGACGAAGCACATCGGTGTCAGGAAGAAGATGAAGCCGAAGATGTCGATCCACACGCGGGTGCGCTGCGACAGCTTGGCGTTGATCACGTCCACCTTGACGTGTTCCTTCTCCAGCAGTGCATACCCTGCGGCCAGCAGGAACGAGGCCGCAAAGAAGTACCACTGCACTTCCAGAAAGGCGTTGGAGCTGGTGTGAAAAACTTTGCGCACGACGGCGTTGATGCCGCTGACCAGGGTCGCAGCCAGGATGAGCCAGATGACGTAACGCCCGACAAAGGTGTTCAGGCGGTCAATGGCCTTGGATAGTTTTAGCAGTGCCTGCATGGTGTCTCCAGAATGGGCGAAGAACGGGGACAAGTAAGACCAGAGGGGTAAATGGCCGGTTACTTTGGGTGACGACCCCGAAACAGCGCGGAATTTTAAGGAGCTGTGACATGCGCACTGGAATGGAAACCCTCGGTTTCGCCGCTTTTTACGGCAAACCAAGGGTTTTCACTGGGTTGATTTTTTTATTTGGATTTGGGTTTTTGTTTAATTTTCAACGGCAAAATTAAAAAATTTTGTTGCAGTGTTCTGGTGTTCTCTAATCCATATGCCAGCGTTGCCCGAACGCGCTGGCAAATGCGCCTGAACCACTGATGGTCAGGCTCAGGCAGCGCCGTCCGGCGTCCGGCAACGGGGCCGGGCATTGCCAACCTGCCGGTATCCAGGTCAGCGCGATGGCGGTAGTGGGGTGTGCTTCTTCGAGCATGGCCTGGAGGTCGAAGTCCCAGCAGAACCCGGCATCCAGATCACCCGGTTCCCCCTGCGCCGCGCACCATGCCAGTACGCTGTGCGTTTCGGCCAGCAAGGCGTCCCAGTGCTGGGGGGCGACGCTGGCCAGGGCATCCCAGCAGGCGTTGCCGGCCTCGTCTTCGCTGAAGTCAAAGTCCAGGTAATGCAGTGACAGTGGCATGGCGGTGGAGGATATAGCGGGGCAGAGGGGGCAGTACCGCCCAAAAAGTCAAAGGACCTATGCGGCCGTGATGCTGGACAGGTTCAGCAGGCTGGCCTCGATGGCGGCTGCCGTGACCAGCGGGCGCTCCATGGGAAACAGGTGCGTGCCGTCGAGCAGCATGATGCGTCCGCGCGTGACGCGCTCGGTCATCTCCATGCCCACCTGGCGTATCTCGTGCGATTGGCGCCCGCCGATGAAGGCCACCGGGCAGCGCAGCGGGTGCTGGCGCAGCAGGCTGCCCAGGTTGTGCGGCAGGCAGTTGTAGATGGCGGTTTCTTCTTCGCGTGTGAACCACAGGGTGTATTGGCCCTGCGCATCCTGCTGCAGGCCGTGCCGGATGTAGGCGTGCAGCATTTCGGGGTGCCAGCGGGCAAAGCTTTGCTTGCGCTGGAAGTGCTCCAGCGCCTCCTGGGCGCTGCCCCAGCGGATGCGGCGCTTGCGGCTGATCTTGCCGGGCGAGAAGGTATCGACCAGGCGGGAGCGCTTGGCGGCCAGCACCGAGGTGGCCCGCCAGCCGCCCAGCAGGGGCGAATCGAGCAGCAGAACGCCGCGTGCCAGCTCGGGCGTCTGCGCTGCGGCCATCAGGCTGACGAAGCCGCCCAGTGAGTGCCCGACGAAAAACGCCGGTTGCCCCCATTGCGCCACCAGCGGCTGGGCAAAGTCCCTGAGCTGCTGCACCAGATAGGGCCAGTTGTCCGTGACCGGATAGGCCGGGTCGTGCCCGAAGCGCGGCAGCGCGTGGACGTCAAACCCGCGCTGGCGCAGTTGCGTGAACAGGTACTCGTAGGTGCCCGCCGGAAAGCTGTTGGCGTGGGCAAAGATCAAGGGTTGCATGGCGGGAACGGTAGGGGAAAATTGGCAAGGCACACCGGTTCTACAAGGCGCACAGCTGGCTCAGGTCACGCTCCAGCAGGGCCGGGTCGCCCAGTTGCAGCTCCAGCAGGCGGCGCAGGTGGGTGATGCTGTCCAGGTCGATGTTGCAGCAGCGCAGGCCGATGTGTGTCCCTTGCAGATGGGTCACTTCGGCGCCCATGGCGATGTGGCAGCCCTCGCCCAGGGTGATGATGAGCTGGCAGGGCGCCTCCCTGGGCCAGGCGAGGGCACCGGATGCGTCCACCAGTGCGCCGCGCAGCGAAATGTCCAGCAGCCGCACCGGGTGGGCCTGCCCGGCACAGACGAGCTGGGCGTGTGTATCGAAGTGCAGGCGTTGGAATTGGCGGCGTTCCTGGGACATGGTGGCCTCTGCGGCAAGGGAAGAAGAGGGCAAATCTTAGCCGCAGTGCCCATGCAGGGGGAGTCAATGCGGGGACAGTGGGCTGCAATATCGTCGCACCATTCACGTTGTCCAGCGTCCCAGCCCCAGTTCCACCCAGGTGCAGCCCCGGCGCAGCAGCCACAGGGTCTCCAATCCCAGGCGCCGGGCCAGGGCCAGGCCCGCGTTGCTGCCCAGCACCAGCAAGGCGGTGGCCCAGGCATCGGCCCACATGCAGTCGGGGGCCAGTACGGTAACGCTGGCGACGTCGTTATGCACCGGGGCTTGGCGCTGGCCGTCCATGCTGTGGGCGATGCGGTGCGGGCCCAGTTCGAAGTAATGGCGGTAATCGCCCGAAGTGGCAATGGCCAAGTCTTGCAGCTCCACCACGCCATGCACGGCACGGCGGTCTGGTTCGGGGCTTTCGATGGCGACAGGCCAGGCCTGCCCCTGGGCCTGGCTGCCCAGGGCGTACAGCTCCCCGTCCAAAGCCACCAGGGCATGCCGGACGCCGTACTGGCGCAGTTGCGCAGTCATCAGATCCACGGCAAAGCCTTTGGCAATACCGCATAAATCCAGCTCGACAGGGGCCAGCTTGCGCAGTCGTGTGCCTTGGCGCTCCAGGCTTTCCCAGGTCGGTGGGCGTGGCTGTTGTCGGATGTGGCCGATGGCGTCGGTATTGGGCGCAGATGCGGCACCGAAACCCCAGGCCTGCACCAGATCGCCCACGCCTGGATCGAATGCCCCCTGGCTGAGGCGGCAAACTGTCAAAGCGCAATCGAGGACTTGCAGAAATTCTGCCGGCAGTTCCAGCCACTGCCCTACCGGGGTGCGGTTGCAGCGCAGCAAGTCGCTGTCTGCCCGAAAAGGAGACATTTGCTGGTTGACCCGCTCTGCTGCCGTCGCCAGATCCTGGTGCAGGGCAGCTTGCTGCCGAAGCGATAAAGCTGCATCCATCGTGACCGACCAGCGCGTGCCCATCGTCGGGCCGTGCAGGTGCAGGCGCTGGAATTTAGAACATGTCCTGGGCATGGCGATGGGGGCTGCCTAGGGCAAATCAAAACGCATGGACTGGATGTATTGTTTGCCCGCCAGGGGCTGGCCGGCCTGGGTCTGCGACAGCGGCAGACGCACCTCGGCAGGGCTGTCACGCATATCTTCTGCAGCAGCGTCGATCCGGATTTCATAACCGGCATCGAGCAGGGCATCGGCCAGATCGGCAGTCACTTTCAGCGTGCGGCCAGGGCCTACGCTGGCACCGGTGATGCCCAGCAGGCGTTGGTTGTCGGTAGCAGACAGGCGATTCCATTCGCCGAGGTGCTTGTAGTACTTGGCCTTCCTGCCTGCCACCCACAGCGTTCCAGCGTAGGCACCCTGGGCAGAGGTGAGGTAAACGGCCAGATAGGCGTCATCGCCGCCGTAGTTCTTCAACTGCGTGGTAATGGTTACAGGGCGGCTTTGCGCCATGCTGGGTAACAACAAGGCACAGGCGGCGGCCATTGCGCCCAGGCGGGGCAAGGGAAAGGGTGTCATGACAGCGACTCCTGCTCGGTGTCGGTCGGACCGCGCTGGCGCTGAGGCGTGCTGGTGCAAAAGCGGGGGAGTGAGTGGGACATGGTTGGCTCCTGAAGCAGCAACTGTTGCTGCCGGGAGCCATTGTGAAAACTTACCTGTGAATGCAGGCTGAAGGTGCGGTTCAGCTTGTGTTCATCGCGGTACGGAGCGCTGGCAGGCTTGTGCATGGGTGCGGCTACACGCTGCGCCCCTGGCCTGCTTCCTCGTGGGTGCGTCCATCGCGGATGTGGTAGATGCGCTTGAAGGTGGGGATGATTTTCTCGTCGTGCGTGACCACGACGATGGCCGTCTGGTATTGCCGGGCCATGGTGTTCAGGATGCGCACCACGGCCAGGGCGCGTTCGCTGTCCAGGGGGGCGGTGGGTTCATCGGCCAGGATCACCGGCGGGCGATTGACCAGGCCCCGGGCAATGGCCACGCGCTGCTGTTCGCCGCCGGAGAGCTGCACCGGCATGGCCTGGGCGCGGTGCTGCACGTCCAGCGCGGTGAGCAGTTCCAGCGCCTTGGCGCGGGCTGGGGCATCGGGCACGCCGGCCAGCATGGGCAGCAGGGCCACGTTGTCGATGACGTTGAGGAAGGGGATGAGGTAGGGCGCTTGAAAGACAAAACCGATCTTGTCGCGGCGCAGCGCCCGCAGGTCACCGGTCTGCCAGCGTCCGTTGTCGAAAATCGTCTCTTGGCCCAGGGTCATGCGTCCGCTGGTCGGGTCAATCACTGCGCCCAGGCATTTGAGCAAGGTGCTTTTGCCCGAACCCGAGGGGCCGATCAGTCCCACCACCTCGCCCGGGGCAACGTGCAGGTTCACGTCCTTGAGCGCCAGCACCGCAGTATCGCCTTGGCCGTAGCGCTTGCTCAGGTGTTCGATATGGATACCGTGGTGCATGGTTCTTTGAATAAAAAAGGCTTTTAGCGCTTATGGGGAAAGCGGTAGTAGCTATGAAGATGTTTAACCAATGGCCTGGGCCGGATCAATGCGCAGCGCAATGCGGATGGCCACCACGCTGGCCAGGGCGCAAATGGCCAGCACCGCTGCCAGGGCGGCCAGGCTGTCCTGGGGCAGCAAGAGCACGTATTTCGGGAAGAAGGGCGCGGAGAACGTGGCGCTGATCTTGCCCACGGCAAAGCCGATCAGCCCCAGGGCCAGGGCCTGTTGCAAGATCATCCAGGCGATGGTGCGGTTGCGCGTGCCAATGAGTTTGAGCACGGCAATCTCGCGGATTTTGTCCATCGTCAGCGTGTAGATGATGAAGGCCACGATGGCCGCGCTCACCGCCGCCAGGATCACCAGAAACATCCCGATTTGCCTGGCGGAAGTCGCGATCAGCTTGCTCACCAGCACCTCCTGCATCTGGGCGCGGGTAAAAACCGTGAAACGCTTGGTGCGGGCCATCGTCCGGGCCACGGCATCGGCATCCGCCCCGGGGGCCAGGCGCACCAATACGGCATTGACCGAGGTGCTGCTGGCCTGGCTGGCATTGACGGCATCGAGCACCTGCTGCTGCCCAGGGCGGTTGAAGGCCGGGTTGCTGGCCGTGCGGGCGCGTTGGCGCCAAATGGCATCGTTGTCCTTTAAAAACTGCGCTTCCTGCGCATCCTTGAGCGGGATGAACACCATCGGGTCGCCGCTGGAGGAGACCATGCGCTGCGTCAGGCCCACGATCCGGTAGCGGTGGCGGCGGATGGTGATTTCCTCCCCCAGGGCAAAGCCTGCGGCCACATCGGCCACGGCTTCGTAATGGCTGCGTACCACTTGCCGCCCGGCCACCAGATGCGGCGGCCAGCCGGCCGTGGCGGCCTGCCCCGTCGGGGCCATGCCCACCACCATGGCCCGCACGTCCTGCTCCGTATCGGCGCGGCGCACCTGCATGGTGAAGTAGGTCACGTTGGCCGCTTCGGCCACGCCGGGGACGGAGCGCACCATGCGCCAGGCATCGTCGGCCAGGCTGGACGATTCGGCATACGGCCCCTGGGTGTCCTGTTGCACCACCCACAGGTCGGCGCCGCTGTTGTCCAGCAGGGCCTGCCCGTCATCGACCATGCCCCGGTACACCCCGGCCATGACCAGCGTCACGCCAATCAGCAGGCCCAGGCCCATGCCGGTAAAAACAAATTTGCCCCAGCTATGCAGGATGTCGCGCCCGGCCAGAGAGATCATGGCGCCGCCTTGGCCGGGCTTGCGCCGGCCACCAGGAGATCGACCACCTGCACCCGTGCCCCGCTGCGCAGTGCCTTGGCGCTGTGCACGATGACGTCATCGCCCGCCTGCAGCCCGGTCAGTACCTGCACGTTGCCGGCCAGATCGCTGCGGCCCAAAGTCACGGGGGTAAAGCGCAGCCCCGCGGGCGTGCGCTGCCACACGCCGCGCTCGGTGCCTTGGCGCTGCACGGCGGCCAGGGGGATGACCGGGGCTGGGGGC
>CABIIJ010000096.1 GCA_902175065.1 uncultured Comamonas sp.
GCCACGGGCAGGGCGGCCGGGGGCTGGGGCTTGACCCTGGGCAGGCGCGGGGCGGTGAAAATGGCCGCCGTGCTGGCCGGCAGCAGCGGGAAGTACAGGGTGAAGCAGCAGCCCTGGCCGGGCTGGCTTTGCACCTCGACGGCGCCTTCGTGGGTGCGCATCAGGCCATGCACCACGGCCAGGCCCAGGCCGGTGCCCTGGCCGACGGGCTTGGTGGTGAAGAAGGGCTCGAAAATCCGCTCCTGGGTGGCGGCGTCCATGCCCGGGCCGTTGTCGCGTACCGACAGAGCGATGTAGTTGTCCGGCATCAGGTCGAAGCGCTGCACCAGGCTCAACTGCGGCATCGCCAGACGGGCGCTGATGGCGATGCTGCCCCGGGCCGTGGCGGCACTGCCGATGGCGTGCACGGCGTTGTTGGTCAGGTTGAACAAGGCCTGCTCGACCTGGGCCGGGTCGGCCAGCATGGGGGGCAGGTCGGGGTGGGCATCGATCGTCAGCTCGATGGCCGGGGGCAGTCCCATGCGCAGGAGTTTTTCCGTCTCCCGGATGGCCTGCAGGGGGTGGACGGCGCGGCGGGCCGGCGGCTCGTTGCGGCTGAAGGTGAGGATTTGCCGCACCAGATCGCGGGCGCGGCGCCCGGCCTTTTCGATTTCCAGCAGGCTTTCCAGCAGCGGCGGGTGGTGCAGGCTGTCGGTCTTGGCCAGCTCGACGTTGCCCAGGATGGCGCCGACGATGTTGTTGAAGTCGTGCGCGATGCCCCCGGCCATGGTGCCCAGGGCCTGCATCTTGTGCGCCTCGCGCAGTTGCATCTCCAGGGCGCTGCGCTGCGCTTCGGTGCGCTTGCGGCTGGTCAGGTCGCGGGCAAAGACGGTGGTGCTGGTGCCGTCGTGCTCGAACGCCACGCTCACCTCCACCGCCACGCGCTGGCCGCTGGCCGTGTGCGCCTGCATTTCCCCGAGCAGCGCCTGGGTGGTGACGTGGGCCAGGGGCAGGGTGGCCGCCACGTCCGGCAGGAAGCGCGATAGATGGCTGCCCAGCGCTTCTTCGCTGGCGCAGGCGAACAAGGCCGCCGCCGTGGGGTTGAAGACGGTGATGCGCAGGTCTTTGTCGACGCTGATGATGGCATCCATCGAGGCGTTGATGACCGCCTCCAGCCGCTTCTCGCTGGCCAGCAACTGGGTGTTGCGCTGCTGCAGGGTGCGCCGCTCGGCCAGCAATGGCCCCTGGTCGATGATGGCGCACATGAATTGGGCCGTGGGCGGCCCTTCCTGGCGGGGCACCTCGATGCAGGCGATGTGCAGGTCGCCCTGCATGGTGCTGGCGTCGCCCAGGTTGAAGACCATTTCATGCACTTCGCTTTTGCCGTGGGCGCGGGCCTGGGCAAAGGCATGTTCCACCCGGGCGCAGTCGGCCTGGCTGACGAAGGGCATGAAGGAGGCCAGCAGCCGGTCGCTGCCCTGTGGCTGGAAAGCGCCCAGGGCCATGGCGTTGGCCTGGATGACCATGTCGTGGGCATCGTCCAGCACCAGCAGGGGCAGGGGCACGCTGGCAAACAGGGCTTCGAAGCGTTCGGAGGCGCTTTCGGCCACGGCCTGGCTGTAGTTGAGCACCTGGTTCTGCACTTCCAGCTCGGCCTGGTAGTTGCGCAGTTCGGCAATCAGGGTGGCCAGCGGGTCGTCCTGCGGCAGGTTGGCGGCGCTCTCCAGGGCATCCAGGGGGGGCAGCGTTGCGTCCACCTGGAAAGGGGCATCGCCATCAGGCAATTGCTGGCGGTGGACGAGGAAGGAAAGATCGGGTTGGCGCATGGCGGCAGCGGGGCAAGGGTGGGCCAGAAGCCGGTTTTACCACCGCTGGCGCGGTATGCAAGGGCACAAGTGCCTGAAACGTGCCTACGTTCTGGCCGGCTTATTGGCAGAAGCTCTGGTAGGCGGCTTCGTCCATCAGGGCGTCGAGTTCGGCGGGAGCATCCAGGCGCAGGGTGAACAGCCAGCCGGCATCCAGGGGGGCGCTGTTGAGCAGGCCGGGGTCGGCCTGCACGTCGGGGTTGAGGGCCAGGATGGTGCCGCTGGCCGGGGCGAACAGGTCGGCAGCGGCCTTGACCGATTCGATCACCCCGGCGGCCTGCCCGGCGGTCACTTGCGTTCCGGGGGCGGGCAGGTCGGTGAAGACCACGTCGCCCAGGGCGTCTTGTGCGTGGACGGTGATGCCGACGATGGCGGCTTCGGGGTTGCTGGCGTCAATCCAGACGTGTTCGGTGGAGTATTTGCGGGGCATGGTGGCAGGGGGAAAGCGGAAAAAGCACAGCGGCAACTGTAGCGGGTTCCGGTATGTAGAAAAAAATAGCTGCTTGCGCTTTCATATCAACAATTTCATGATTGTTCATACATAAAAACATTGTAAATAAAGTGCAAACAGCTATTTTTATTGAACATGTACGGCAAAGTAGCCGCTTTCTGCCACGCCCAGCCCCTGCATAGCCGCTTCGGAGGCGGCCCGTGCGGCCTTGAGCCAGCGCTGGCAGACGGCCTGGGCGTCGGGCGGCACGTCTTCGGGGGCGGCTTCCTGCAATTGCTCCAGCAGTTGCAGGGTGTCGCAGACGGCCTCGGCGCTGCCCAGCTGGCGCTCCAGCACCCGGGCATAGCGGGCTTCGGCACGTTCGCGCAGGGCGTCGGTCAGTTCAGGGGTGTCGCACAGCTCGATGCGGAATGCGCGGGCGGGGAGGATGTCGGTCATGGTGTGCATAAATTACCTGTATGAATGAACAGTGACTGTGTAAATATACAGTTAATTTTTGCGGACAGGCAAGTTTTTCTGTGGCACCCGGGCGACAAGGCTGCCACGCCATGCTCGGGACAATAGCCGCTTTGTTCCACACCCTTAGAACCTGTTCACGATCTTTTCATGGTGCCCGTTGCCCCGCCAAGACGGCAGGTGCAAGGCGCAAACCGCAGTCGCCCTGGTGGGGCGGCGAGGATTTGCAACGCAGCAGATGCTGTCTTGGCGGGGCAACCCTTCGGGCAAGGCAGCAAAAAACCGCACTCGTCGTTGCGTACCTTGACCAGGCC
>CABIIJ010000097.1 GCA_902175065.1 uncultured Comamonas sp.
CCCACAGCCCACAGCCCACAGCCCACAGCCCACAGCCCACAGCCCACAGCCCACAGCCCACAGCCCACAGCCCACAGCCCACAGCCCACAGCCCACAGCCCACAGCGCTAAAGGGCTGTTCTCCGCGTCTCCCCTCCCAGGCTTCTCTTTCTAGGCCAACCCAGCATCCGGGTTCAGGCCGCGCGTGGCTTTCCCCTCCCGTCATTCCGACGCATCTTCCCATCTTCCCGCACCTCCTTCCCGTCATTCCCGCGAAGGCGGGAATCCAGCAGCAGCCTCACCGCCATCACTACCGTGCCCATGACCGCCGCAGTCACTGGACACCCGCCTGCGCGGGTGTGACGGTGGATGGGAGCGGGTGTGACCAGGAAGGGAACTGGCGTTGCAAGAGGGAAAACCGGTGTGGCCGAGATGAGCGCGGCTGCAGCGGGAAATCAACACACTTTTCAGAAAACAACTGGCTTTGCGCCAGCCTTGCCGCCCCCTGGCCGTCTGTACGCCAGGGCTGGCCGCGCCCGCCTTTGGCCCTTGCACTGGCATTTACTTTTCTCTGGAGCTGAAAGATGAAACGCTGGCTGAATCACATTTCCATCCGGGCCAAGCTCGGCATCCTGACCCTGGTCGGTCTTGGCGGCCTGTTGCTGATTGCCATGTTTTTCGTGTACGAACAATACGAGCAAAGCTTTGCGCAGCGGCAGGCTCAGGTGCGCCATGCGGTGGAAACCGCCAGCGGCGTGCTGGCCTGGGCCGAGCAACAGGAGGCCAACGGCACCTGGTCGCGTGCCGAGGCCCAGGCGATGGCATCAGCAGCCATTGCCAAGATGCGCTACGGGCATGGCGAATACTTCTGGATCAACGACCTGGAAGGCACCACGGTCATGCACCCCATCCGGCCAGAGCTGCAAGGCCAGGGCGGCGATGCCGTGCGCGACGCCAACGGCGTGCTGGTCATGATGGAGGCCGCCCGGATCGGGCGCAGCACCAGCGGCCAGGGGTTCTTCAACTATGTCTGGGCCAAGCCCGGCGAGACCGAGCCGGTCGGCAAGATTTCCTACGTGCAAAAGTTCGCCCCCTGGGGCTGGGTCGTTGCCTCCGGGCTGTACGTGAATGATTTGCACAGTGATTTCCTGGCCAATGTCGCAAAGGTGGCCCTGGGACTGGGCCTGATGCTGCTGCTGATGGGGTGGATCGCCTACTCCATTTCGACGTCGATCGTGCGGGGAGTGCAGCGTGCCGTCCAGGTGATCGACGTGATGGCAAACGGCGATTTGTCGCGCCCCATCCACGTCAAGGGCCGGGATGAAATCAGCGTTCTGCTGAAAACGCTGGGGCACATGCAGACCCAGTTGGCCTCCGTGGTGCTGTCGGTACGCCAGGGCAGCGAATCGGTGGCCAGCGCCAGTGGGCAGATTGCCCAGGGCAACCAGGATCTGTCGGCCCGCACCGAAAGCCAGGCCAGCAGCCTGGAGGAAACTGCCGCCTCGATGGAGGAACTGGGCAGCACCGTCCGCCACAACGCCGACAACGCCCGCCAGGCCAACCAGTTGGCCCAGGGCGCCAGCAGCATCGCTGCCCAGGGCGGCGTGGTGGTGGAGCAGGTGGTGAAGACCATCCGCAGCATTCATGAAGACAGCAACAAGATGGCTGACATCATCGGCGTGATCGACGGCATTGCCTTCCAGACCAACATCCTGGCGCTGAACGCCGCCGTCGAGGCCGCCCGCGCCGGCGAACAGGGCCGGGGCTTTGCCGTGGTGGCCAGCGAAGTGCGAGCCCTGGCCCAGCGCAGCGCTGCTGCCGCCAAGGAAATCAAGGCGCTGATCGACACCAGCATGGGCCGCGTACAGGCAGGCACGGCGCAGGCCGACCACGCAGGCCAGACCATGCAGGAGGTGGTGCAATCCATTGAGCGTGTGCGCGACCTGATGGGCGAAATCAGCGCCGCCAGCCAGGAGCAAAGCGAGGGCGTGAGCCAGATCGGCGAAGCCGTGACCAACATGGATCAAGTCACCCAGCAAAACGCCGCCCTGGTCGAGGAAATGGCCGCCGCTGCCGCCAGCCTGAACAGCCAGGCCCACGACCTGGTCAGCGCCGTCGCCGTGTTCCAGTTAGCGACATCCACCATAAGCAGCACCACCCGACCCACGGCAGCGCCTGCTGCTGCACTGCCAGCCCCCCAGGGCGGTGCCTGGCAACGTTTCTGACGTTTTCGGCCTGCACCACCCCATTGCTGCTGCACCGCACCATGACGCTCCATCCCCTCCCCCTCCTGTTCCTGGGCGCGTTGGTCACGGCAATGCTGGCTTTGTGCATGTTCGTCGTGGCCGAACGCCACCGCGCCGATGGCCTGTTCGATTGGGCCTGGGCCATGGCAGCGCTGGGGCTGGCGGCGGCCTCCTGGGCCGTGCCCTCGCAAACCCCGCTCTGGCTGGCAGTGGCCATGCCCAACGTCCTGCTGGCCAGTGCCTTTGCTTTCACCCTGCAAGGGCTGTTGCGCTTTCAGGGCGAGCGGCTGCTCCCGATCCAGATCTGGGGGCCGGTGCTGCTGGCCCTGGCGTTGAACGCTGCCCTGCTGCACACCCCGCAACTGCGCCGCTGGGGCATGGCGGCAGTGGTGCTGGCGCAATGGCTGTATTTCTTCGGGCTGCTGCGCCGGCACTGGGCCGGCATCCCTGGGCTCAGCAAGTATCTGTTCGCATCGGGCACCACCTTGCTGATGGCCGGGCTGGGTGCCGGGCCGCTGGCACTGGAGCATATGGACCCGGGGATACAGGCCCTGACGCTGTACCCGTTCTGCATGGCCGTGGTGATCCACGGCATGGGCAGTGTGCTGATGAGCAAGGAGCGCTCCGATACCCGCAACCGCCAGCTGGCGTATACCGACGAACTCACCGGCCTGCACAATCGCCGTGCGATGGAGCAGCACCTGGTGCAGCAGATCGCCCAGGCCAGGCGGGCCGGTCAGGCATTCTCGCTCTTGCTGCTGGACATCGACCATTTCAAGCGGGTGAACGACCAGCACGGCCATCTGCAAGGCGACAAGGTGCTGTGCGCAGTGGCCCGGGTACTGCAGGACAGCCTGCGTAGCCAGGACATTGCCGGACGCTGGGGCGGGGAAGAATTCCTGGTGCTACTGCCCAGCACGGCCAGCACTCCAGCCCTGGTGCTGGCCGAGCGCCTGCGTGCCAACGTGGCCAGCGCGTGCCACGTGACCGTCAGCATCGGCCTGCACACCATGCACGGTCTTACGAATGAGAGCGCCGATGCCATGCTCGACACCGCTGACCGTGCCCTCTACGCTGCCAAGCATCGGGGACGCAACTGTGTTGGAACCAGCCTGCACGCTGCGGCTTGAGAACCTGTTTACGACCCAAGATCGAATACGCTCATCAAAAAAGAGCTGTTACCACTTTATTTCCAACATTTTCAAGGTATTTCAACCATGAAAACGTTGACAAACAAGCGGTAGCAGCTCTCTTTAATGAAGCCTGAAGCGTTTTACCGTCCCATCACCCCGTATTGCGCAGCCCGGCGGCAATGCCGTTGATGCTGATGTGGATGCCGTTCTTCAGCCGGTCGTCGTTCTGCCCGCTGCGCCAGCGGCGCACCAGCTCGACCTGCAACAGGTGCAGCGGGTCGATGTAGGGGAAGCGGTGGCGGATGGAGCGGGCCAGCGCCGGGTTGCTGGCCAGGCGGTCGTCCTCGCCCGTGACCAGGGCCAGCATGTCCACGGTGCGCTGCCATTCGGCGCTGATGGCGTCGAAGATGCGCGTGCGCAGCGTGGCGTCGGGCACCAGTTCGCTGTAGCACGAGGCCAGGGCCAGATCGCTCTTGGCCAGCACCATGTCCATGTTGGACAGCAGGGTGCTGAAGAACGGCCACTGCCGGTACATGGCTTGCAGCAGTTGCAGCTGCCCTTCGCGCGTGGTGCCCGGTTGCTCCAGGAAGGTTTGCACGGCCGAGCCGAAGCCCAGCCAGCCCGGCAGCGTCAGGCGGCACTGGCCCCAGCTGAAGCCCCAGGGAATCGCCCGTAAATCTTCAATCGCCTGCGTGGCCTTGCGCGAGGCAGGGCGCGAGCCGATGTTCAGCTCGGCAATCTCGCGGATCGGCGTGGCGGTGAAGAAGTAGTCGGCAAAGCCCGGGGTTTCATACACCAGCTGGCGGTAGGCGGCCATGCTGGCATCCGAGAGCTGCTGCGCGGCGGCCAGAAATTCGGGCGTGGCCGGTTTGGTCGGTTGCAGCAGGGTGGCTTCGAGCATGGCGACGGCCAGCGTCTCCAGGTTGCGCCGGCCAATGTCCGGGTTGGCGTATTTGGAGGCGATGACCTCGCCCTGCTCCGTCAGCCGGATCTGCCCGCGCACCGTACCCGGCGGCTGCGCCAGGATGGCCTGGTAGCTGGGGCCGCCGCCGCGCCCGACGGTGCCGCCGCGCCCGTGGAACATGCGCAGGCGCAGGCCGTAGTCGGCTTCGAGTTGGTCGAACACTTCCACCAGCGCCAGCTCGGCACGGTACAGCTCCCAGTTGCTGGTGAAGATGCCGCCGTCCTTGTTGCTGTCGCTGTAGCCGAGCATGATGTCCTGCTCCCCGCCGCTGCGCTGCATGAGCTGGGCCACGCCGGGCACGGCGTAGTAGTCACGCATGATGCTGGCGGCGGCCCGCAGGTCGCCAATCGTCTCGAACAGCGGCACGACGATGAGCTGCGCCCGGGACGTGCTGCTGTCCAGCGTGCCCTGCATCAGCCCCACTTCCTTTTGCAGCAGCAGCACTTCCAGCAGGTCGCTCACCGTTTCGGTGTGGCTGATGATGTAGTGCAGGATGGCCTCGCGCCCGTAGGTTTGCAGCATCTTGTGCGCCATTTCGAAAATGGCGATTTCGCTGACGGTGAGCGGCGCGTACTGCGCCCCGACCACGCGCAGCGGCCGCGCATCGGCCAGCAGGCGTTGCAGCAGGGCGCAGCGCTGCGCTTCGTCCAGGCTGCTGTAGTTGTCTTCGACGCGGGCGGTGCGCAGCAGGTCGGCCAGCACTTCCTCGTGCTTGTCCGAGCTTTGGCGCAAGTCCACCGTGGCCAGGTGAAAGCCGAACACTTGCACGGCGCGGATGAGCGGACGCAGGCGGTGCAGGGCCAGCGCCTCGCCGTTGTGGCGCGAGAGCGAGACGTCGATGGTCTGCAGGTCCTGCAGAAACTCGGCAGCGCTGCCATAGGGGTTTTGCGCGGCGACGGCATGGCGCTCGGCCTCGCGCCCGCCGGTCAGTTGCGTCAGGGTGGCGGCCAGCCGGGCGTACACGCCGGTCAGGGCGCGGCGATAGGGTTCGTCCTGGCGGTGCGAGTTGGTGTCCGGCGAGGCCAGGGCCAGCACCTGCATGGCGGGCGTGACCTTGACCAGCACGCTGGACATGGACAGCTCGGCGCCCAGGGCATGGATTTCGTTCAGGTAGTGGCGCAGCGCCACCTCGCTTTGGCGGCGCAGGGCCAGCTCCAGCGTGGGGGCGGTGACGTTGGGATTGCCGTCGCGGTCGCCGCCGATCCATTGCCCCATGCGCATGAAGCTGTGGATGTCCTGCCCCGGCAGGGCTTCTTCCAGGCTGGCGTAGAGCTTGGGCAGCTCGTGCAGGAAGGTGGTTTCGTAGTAGCTCAGGGCGTTTTCGATTTCGTCGGCCACCGTCAGCTTGGAGTGGCGCAGCAGCCGCGTCTGCCACAACTGCTCGACGCGGGCACGCAGGTACGCCTCGTTGGCGGCCAGCTGGCGTGGGGTCAGGGCATCCTTGCTGCCGGCGAACAACTGGGCACGGGCGCTGATATCGTCACGCTCGGCCAGCAGGCGGGCGATGTCGCGCTCGGCCTGGAGAATGCTCTGGCGCTGTACCTCGGTGGGGTGGGCGGTGAGCACCGGGGCCACATAGGCCTTGGCCAGCGTCTGGGCGATAGCGCCGGGCGTGATGCCGGCCTGCTGCAAGCGGGCAAAGGCCACCTCGATGCTGCCCTCCTGGGCGCTGCCCGCACGCTCGTGGATGGCGCGACGGCGCAGGTGGTGGCGGTCTTCGGCCAGATTGGCCAGATGGCTGAAATAGGTAAAGGCGCGGATCACGCTGACCGTCTGCCCCGTGCTCAGGCTGGTGAGCAGGGCCTTGAGCTGACGGTCGGCCTCCGGATCGTGGTCACGGCGAAAACCCACCGAGAGCTGGCGCACCTGCTCGATCAAGGTGAACGCTGCCGCACCCTCTTGTTCCCGAATGATGTCGCCCAGAATCCGGCCCAGCAGGCGGATGTCCTCCTGCAAAGGCTTGTCCTTGTCCTGGGACGGGGTGGCTGTCGTAACCGCTGCGCTATGGATGGCTTGCATTGTTAGAAATACTCCAAAGTCCGGATGTTGCAGCGCCACATGCTAGCATCTCAGGTTGCTTATTCCAGCCTCTGCTACTGAACAAAATGCACCCATCGCTGAAAAATACCCCCCTCGTTATCGCCACCCGGGAAAGCCGTCTGGCCCTGTGGCAGGCCGAACACGTCCAGGCGCTGCTGCGCCAGATGGGCCATGCGGTGGAGTTGCTGGGCATGACGACCAAGGGCGACCAGATTCTGGATCGCACCCTATCCAAAGTCGGTGGCAAGGGGCTGTTCGTCAAGGAACTGGAAGTGGCCCTGGAAGAAGGCCGCGCCCACATTGCCGTGCATTCGCTCAAGGACGTGCCCATGGAGCTGCCCGAGGGCTTCATCCTGGCCTGCGTGATGGAGCGCGAGGACCCGCGTGACGCCTTCGTCTCGCCCCGCTACGCCAATCTGGCCGCGCTGCCGCAGGGCGCGGTGGTGGGCACCTCCAGCCTGCGCCGCCAGGTGCTGCTGCACGGTCTGCGCCCGGATTTGCAGATCGTGCCCCTGCGCGGCAACCTCGACACGCGCCTGCGCAAGCTGGATGAAGGCCAGTACGACGCCATCGTGCTGGCCGCTGCGGGGCTGAAGCGCCTGAAGATGGACGAGCGCATCCGCAGCATCTTTGAACCGGAAGAAATGCTGCCCGCCGCCGGCCAGGGCGCCCTGGGCATCGAAATCCGCAGCGACCGCGAGGACCTGCGCACCGCCCTGGCCCCGCTGGTCGATATGCCGACCTGGCTGCGCGTCACCGCAGAACGCGCCGTCAGCCGGGGCATGGGCGGCAGCTGCTCGGTGCCGCTGGCCGCCTACGCCACGCTGGCAGGCGACACCCTATCCATCCGCGCCGCCTGGGGCGACCCGGAAGGCCAACAGCCCCTGGTGCGGGCGCAGCAGCAGGCCAGCGTCACCACCCTGGCGCAGGCCGACGCCCTGGGGCTGGCCGTGGCCCAGGCGCTGCAGGCCGCAGGCGCCAAGGTACACAGCTCCTGAACCGCCATGGCCGCCCTGCCCCTCATCGTCACCCGGCCCGCGCCGGACAACCAGCGCTGGGTCCACGCATTGCAGGCCCTGGGCCACCGCGCCGAGGGCCTGCCGCTGATGGACATCGGCCCCAGCCGCAGCCCGCAGGCGCAGGCCGCGCTCCAGGCGGCGCTGGCGGACATGGCGCACAACACGGCCTGCTATCGGGCGCTGATGTTCGTCAGCGCCAATGCCGTGCGCTACTTTTTCACCCACCCGCTGGTGCAGGCCGCCGCCGTCACGCCGGCGACGCTGGCCGCGCGTTGCTGGTCGCCCGGGCCGGGCACCACCCAGGCCCTGCGGGAAGCGGGCGTGGCTGACGCACAGATCGACGCGCCTGCAGCCGATGCCGCGCAGTTCGAATCGGAAACCCTGTGGGCCGTCGTGGCCCCCCAGGTGCGCCACGGCGACTGCGTGCTGATCGTGCGCGGTGCCGACGGGCTGAACAATCCCGAGCCCGCCCAGGGCACGGGCCGCGCCTGGCTGGCCACGCAATTGCAGGCCCGGGGTGCCCGGGCCGTGTTCGCCCCGGTGTACGAACGCCATGCCCCCGCTGCCACGCCTGCCTGGCAGGACCGGCTGCACCAGTTGCACGTCCAGAGTGCGTACTGGCTGTTCAGCAGCAGCGAGTGCCTGCAGCACCTGGCCGCCCTGGCTCCCGCGCTGACCTGGCAGGCACACACTGCGCTGGCCACCCACCCCCGTATCGCGCAGCAGGCGCAGGCCCTCGGCTTTGGCCGGGTGCTGACGACCCGCCCGGCACTGGACGACATTCACCGCTTTATACAATCGCAGTCATGAGTGCTGACGGCCCCTCCATCCCCTCCCACGCTGTGCCCTTCGAC
>CABIIJ010000098.1 GCA_902175065.1 uncultured Comamonas sp.
AGGATTTGCAACGCAGCAGATGCTGTCTTGGCGGGGCAACCCTTCGGGCAAGGCAGCAAAAAACCGCACTCGTCGTTGCGTACCTTGACCAGGCCACCAGCCTGGCCTGCGGCACGCGCCTGGATTGCGGCCTTTTGCTGCTTTGCGGGCACCATGAAAAGAGCGTAAACAGGTTCTTAGCTCTTGATGTCCTGCTCCAGGGCGAGCAGTTCCTCCACCGTCTGGCGGCGGCGAATCAGGCGTGGCTGGCCGTTGTCCACCAAGACTTCGGCGGCCAGCGGGCGGCTGTTGTAGTTGCTGGACATGCTGGCACCATAGGCCCCGGTGTTGTGGATTACCAGCAGATCGCCCACCTGGGCATCGCCCAGCGGCCGTGGCAGCACGACGCCCCCGTCGCCCTGGGTGAAGACGTCGCCCGATTCGCACAGCGGCCCGGCCACCACACTGTCGCGCACGGCGGGCAGGATGCCCACGCCCCGGCGCTGTACGTGCATACCGTGCCAGCTGCCGTACATGGCCGGGCGCATCAGTTCGTTGAAGCCGGTGTCGACCAGCACGAAATGGTTGTGTCCGGCATCCTTGACGGCCCGCACTTGCCCCAGCAGCACACCGGCCTCGGCCACCAGGAAGCGCCCGGGTTCCAGCTCCAGGTGCAGGCCATGGCCAACGACGCTTTCGGCCTGCTTGCGGGCGGCGTCCCACAGGCCGAAGTAGTGCGTGGTGTCGATGCGTGCTTCGCCTTCGCGGTAGGGGATGGACAGGCCGCCCCCGGCGGAAATCGCTTGCAGGTCATGCCCGGCGGCGTGGGTGGTGCGCACCAAGTCCACCATGGCACCGCAGACCTGTTCCAGGTGGCCGTAATCGACCCCGGAGCCGATGTGCATGTGCAGCCCCACCAGCTTGAGCTTGTTGGCGCTGACGGCTTGCAGGGCCAGTTTCAGGTCGGTGTGCCAGATGCCGTGCTTGCTGTGCTCGCCGCCGGTGTTGGTCTTGTTGCTGTGGCCGTGGCCAAAACCGGGATTGATACGCAGCCATACCGGGTGGCCGGGGCGGCACATGCCCAGCTGGTGCAGCATGTCGATCGATCCGGCATTGACCGGGATGTGGTGCTCCACCACGGTGGCCAGGGTCTCGGCATCGAGCACGTCGGCGGTGAAGACGATGTCCGACGGCTCGCCCCCCGCCTGGTAGCCCGCGGCCAGGGCACGCAGCACCTCGCCGCGCGAGACGGCGTCCACTTTCACCCCTTGCTCGCGCATCAGGCGCAGGATGTGGATGTTGGAGCAGGCTTTTTGCGCAAAGCGCACGGTGTCAAAACTCTGGAGCTGGGCAATGCGGCTGCGGATGGTGGCGGCGTCGTACACCCACAGGGGCGTGCCGTACTGGTCGGCCAGGGCGTCGAGCTGTTCGGGGGTAAAGGGGATGGTCATGAGAAGGGCGCTTTCAGTAAAACGGGGGCGATCTTGAAAGTTTTTTCTTATTCAGTCCAATACTTGTTTTTTCATGATTGATTCAATATGGATATGCTTGGCCCATGCCTGACCGCCCCGCCTTACGCATCGCCCACCGCCATATCGAAGTCTTTCGCGCCCTGATGCTGACCGGCTCGGCCACGGCGGCGGCGGCCATGTTGCATACCTCGCAACCGACCATCAGCCGGGAGCTGGCCCGGCTGGAGCAGCTCCTGGGCTACGCCTTGTTCGAGCGTGTGCAAGGGCGCTTGCGTGCCACGGCGCGGGCGCTGCGCCTGTGGCAGGAAGTGCAGCGCAGTTGGGCCGGGCTGGAACAGGTGGCCGACTTTGCCCTGCAACTGGGCCAGGCCAGCCGCGCCAGCGTGCAGGTGCTGGCGCTGCCTGCCTTCAGCCACGCCCTGCTGCCCGCCGCGCTGGCACGGATGCAGGCGCAACTGGGGCCGGTGGGCGTGAGCATCACCACGCAGGAAGCGCCCTTGCTGCAAGAGTGGATGAGCGCCCAGCGCTTCGACCTGGGGCTGGTCGAGCAGGGCGAAGCCCCGCCCGGCACCCGCGCCGTCGCGCTGGCCGTGCTGGATGAGGTGGCGGTGCTGCCCGCAGGCCATCCGCTGGCCGCCAGGGCCGTATTGCAGGCGCAGGACTTTGCCGATCTGCCCTTCATCAGCCTCGCGCCGGACGACGACTACCGCCAGCGCATCGACGCCGTGTTCGCCCAGGCCGGTGTGCAGCGCCAGATGCACTTGCAAACCCATAGCGCGGTGGCGGTGTGCGCGATGGTGCAGCAGGGCCTGGGCGTGGCCATCATCAACCCCCTGACGGCCCACGCCTGCGCTGGGGCCAACCTGCTGTTGCGGCCCCTGGCCTTCGCCATCCCCTTCGAGGTCCATGCCCTGCTGCCCCTGCACCGCCCGGCGGTGGCCGAGGCAGACGTGCTGCTGGCCGCCCTGGGTGCCGTGCTGCGGGAACGCAGCGGCGCAATCGGCGCACGCGGCAGAACAGGCTGGGTATGATCGAAAACACGTTCAAAGAACCTGTTCACGATCTTTTCATGGTGCCCGTTGCCCCGCCAAGGCGGCAGGTGCAAGGCGCAAACCGCAGTCGCCCTGGTGGGGCGGCGAGGATTTGCAACGCAGCAGATGCCGTCTTGGCGGGGCAACCCTTGGGGCAAGGTAGCAAAAAACCGCACTCGTCGTTGCGTACCTTGACCAGGCCACCAGCCTGGCCTGCGGCACGCGCCTGGATTGCGGCCTTTTGCTGCCTTGCGGACACCATGAAAAGATCGTGAACAGGTTCTAAGGCATTGGCCGTGTATCCGGCATCACCCAGGGCCTGGCTGTTTTTCTCTTTTCTTGCGTTGTATGTTTGCCCAGCTTTTGTTGTGTTTGCGCCGCTTTGCCGGCGATACGGTCTGTGCCGTTGTGTGTGGGTTGATATCCGGGGCTGCCCTGGCCCAGGAGGGCGGTGCGGTGCAGACCCCGTCGGTCAGTTTTCCCCAGGCCTGGGAGCAGTTGCAGACGCAGTCCCATGGACTGGCTGCCAGTGCCAAAGCCGTGGAGGGCACGCGCCTGCGCCGGGAAGGGATGCAGGGATTGGGAGGCCCCTCGGTGGCAATCACGGGCATGGCTTACCGTTACAAAGCCCATGTGGATATGGATTTGGACCCGGCCCGGCATTCGCTGGACGGTGTCCTGGGGCAACTTCCTCCGGTCTTGGGTGGGGTGACTGGGCAGTTGCCGCAACTGCCCAGTCACTACAGCTTGCAGCGGAGCGACAGCCGAGCTTCGGCCAGCCTGTCGTTGTTGTGGCCCTTGTATCTCGGGGGGGCTGCCGAGGCGGTACGCGGTGGCCTGGATGCGCAAACCGACGAAGCCCTGGCCGATGCGCGTGGCGATGCCCTGGCGCTGCATCGCCTGCTGGTGGAGCGTTACTTTGGCGCCCAACTGGCCCAGCGTGCTGCGCAACTGCGCCAGCAGGCCCTGGATGCGGTACGCCAGCACGATGCGGCGGCGCAAAAAATGCTGCAGGCCGGGGTGCTCTCCGAAGTCGAGCGTCTGCAAGCCCGTGCTGCCTTGGCGGATGTCCAGCAGCAGGCCAGCCAGGCACGTGATCTGGCCCAGCTGGCGGCGACGGCGCTGGCACGCACCCTGCAGGCTGCCGGGCCGTTTGCGATCAGTAGCCCCTTGTTCGTCGGCAGCCAGCCGCTGCCGCCATTGCAGCATTTTTTGGGTCTGGCCCAGCAGCATCACCCTGGCCTGGCCAAGGTACGGGCCAAACGCGGCCAGGCGGGTGCCCTGCACGATACCCAGGAAGCGCTGCGCAAGCCCCAGGTGCTGGGTTTTGGCATGCGCGAGGTCAATACCCAGGGCAAACCCAGCTGGGTGGTGGGTGTGGCCGCACGCTGGACGCTGTGGGACAGTATTGACCGCGATCGGCTGGCCGCAGCCAGCCAGCGCAGCATGGAGCAGGCAGAGCTGACCGAGCAGCAGGCCCGCAGCGACATCGCCTTGCTGGTGGAGAAGAACTGGCTGGCCGTAGAGCACGCCCGCCAGCTGTATCTGAGCCAGCAGGCGCAACAAGAGCTGGCGCAGGCCCTGTTGCGCTTGCGCCAGGCAGGGCTGCGCGAAGGCACGGCGACCACGCTGGAACTGATGGATGCCGAGTTGAACCTGGCCAAGGTCGGTACCGAGCGGGCGCAGACAGCCAACCAGTATGTGCAGTCCCTGGCGGAACTCCTGCAAGCCTGCGGGCAGAGCGAGGACTTCGTGCGTTACCAGGCGCAGGCCGATATTTTGATTCCGACCGATACCACCATCACACCACCATGAACCGATCGCCCTCTTCTTTGCGCCGTATGCCTTGGGCGCTGTTTGTTGTTGCCGTCCTCTTGCTGGTTTTCGTGCTCTGGGGGTTCTGGCGTGCCGCGCAGCCGCCAGTGCCTTACTTCCAGGGGCAGATGGAAGCCCGTGAGACGGATGTCGCGCCCAAGGTGGCGGCCCGTATCGCCCGTGTGGCCGTGACCGAAGGCCAGCAGATCCGGGCAGGCGACTTGTTGCTGGAAATGGATAGCCCCGAGGTACGCGCCAAGCTGGCTCAGGCCCAGGCCGCCCAGGAAGCTGCCCAGGCCGTGGCCGACAAGGCCCGGCATGGCGCCCGTCCGCAGGAAGTGGCCATGGCCCGCCTGACCTGGCAGCGTGCCCAGGCCGCCGCCGACTTGGCCAGGACTTCCTACCAGCGTGTGCAAAGCCTGTTCGATCAGGGGCTGGTGTCGGCGCAAAAACGCGACGAAGCGCACACCAACTGGCGTGCCGCTCAGGCGCAGGCCGATGCGGCCCACGCCCAGTACGATATGGCGGCCAGTGGCGCCCGGGCGGAAGACCAGACCGCCGCGGCCGCCCAGGCACGGCAGGTTGCCGCTGTCGTGGCCGAGGTACAGGCTGCCGAGGCGGAGATCCAGCTTGCCAGTCCGGTGGGGGGTGAAGTGGCCAAGGTGCTGGTGCAGCCGGGGGAGCTTTCCCCCCAAGGCGTGGCGGTGGTCACCGTGGTGGACCTGCAAGACCAATGGGTGGTCTTGAACGTACGCGAGGATGCGCTGTCTCGCTTTGCCCTGGGGAGCCGCTTTACGGGACAGTTGCCCGCTTTGCAAGGCCGGGAGGTGGAATTTACGGTGAGCTATGTCGCTGTGCTGCCCGACTTCGCCACGTGGCGCACGACGCGCGGCAGCCAGGGTTTCGATGCCCGCACTTTTGAAGTGCGGGCTCGGCCCGCACAGCCGATTCCGGGAGCCCGCCCGGGCATGAGTGTGCTGGTGGAGGGCGGCAAGTGAATTGGCGCACCAGCCTGCAGCGCGAGTGGCAGTTATTGCGCCAGCGCCCGCAGGATCTGTCCATGATCACCTGGGTGCCGTGGCTAGCGCTGGCGCTGCTGTGCTGGATTTTTTCTGCCGGCCAGCCGTATCGGTTGCCGATTGCGGTGTGGGACGAGGACCACTCTACGTTGTCGCGCCAGTTGGTCCGTATGCTGGACGCCACGCCGGGGCTGCAGGTGCAGGCGCCCGTACTCAACCGGGCCGAGGCCCGGGATGGATTGCAACGCATGGCGGTGTACGGCGTAGTGCATATCCCGCCGGGCATGGCCCGGGATGTCAAGCGCGGTGGCGCGGCGCATATCACGCTGCTGCACAACGCCCAGTTGGCGACGGCCTCCAGCCTGCTGCAGCGCGACGTGCGCCAGGTCGTGGGCACGCTGTCGGCCGGCATCGAAATGCAGGCCATGGCCAAGCGTGGGACACCGGGCCAGGCGCTGCAGGCGCGTATGGAGCCGGTGAAGACCCAGTTGGTGGCGCTATTCAATGTCTCCACGAATTACGAGCAGTTTCTGGCGGCTGCGCTGGTACCGGCACTGATTCATATTCTGGCCATGACGGCCGGGGCCTGGATGGTGGGGCGCGAGCTGCGTGACCGCACCATGGACGACTGGCTGGGGCCGGCGGCGCGGTGGCCCGAGGTCGTGGCGGCACTGTTGGGCAAACTGGCCTTGCCGGCGCTGACCCTGTGGCTGGGGGCGCAAGCGGCCTTGTGGTACCTGGCACAGGTGCGCGGGTGGGCTGTGGCCGGCAGCATGGTCTGGGTCGGGCTGGCTCTGGCCCTGCTGGTGGCGGTCAGCCTGGCCGCAGGCGCAGCGCTGGCGGGGGTGACATCATCCTTGCGTACGGCCTTGTCCGGCGCCGGGTTGCTCTCGGCACCGGCGTTTGCCTTCAGCGGTGTTGCCTACCCGCTGCTGGCCATGGACAGCAGCGCACGCCATTGGGCCCTGGCCATGCCCTACACCCACTATGCCCGCCTGCAGCTGCAGCAGTGGCAAATGGGGGCGCCGCTGGCGCAGACGTTGCCGGTGCTGCTGGGGTTGCTGCTGGCAACGGCGGTGCTGGTGTGCGTGGCCAGCCTGGCGTTGTGGCGCAGCTTGCGCCAGCCACAGCGGTGGGGGGCGCGATGATGCGTTTCCTGGCTTTGCTGCTGCATGAGCTGCATACCTTGCTGCGGGACAAGGGGGTGCTGTTGCTGGTACTGGGGGCCCCGGTGCTGTACGGTTTCTTCTACCCCTGGTTTTACGCGACCCAGGTGGCGCAGCGCGTACCGGTAGCGCTGGTGGTGCAGGATGAATCCAGCCTGTCGCGCCAGGTGTTGCGCTTTGCGCAGGCCAGCCCGCGCATTGCGGTCCAACTGGTCACTGGCGATGAGGGGGAGGCACGCGAGGCGCTGCTGGCGGGTGAAGTCATGGGGTACGCCCTGGTGCCACGCAGCTTCAAGCGCGATGTGGTGCGCTCCAGCGACGTGGTGGTGCCGGTGTATGCCAATGGGGCGTACCCCATTGCCTCCAAGCAGGTGCAGTATGGATTTGCCGAGGCCGTGGGAACCGTGTCGGCGGGCATCGAGTTGCGGCGCCTGCAAGCCAGCGGGCAAAGTGCCTTGCAGGCCCGGGACAGCCGGGCACCGCTGTCTGTCGATGGGGTTGCGCTGTTCAACTCGACCGAAGGCTACGGCAGCTTTGTCGTGGCGGCGGTGGCAGTATTGATTTTGCAGCAAACCTTGCTGATGGGCGGTGCGCTATACGCGGGTACGCTGCGCGAACAGGGCACTGCCCAGAATGCGGGAGGGCGTGCCTGGGGCGTGCGGCTGCTGGCGCTGTGCGTGCCGGGCTGGTTGGCCGGGTTGTTTTACTTTGGCTGGATTTTTCTCTGGCAAGACTATCCGCGTGGTGGCAATCCGTTGGGCGCATTGATGCTCCTGGCTGTTTTCGTGCCTGCCGTGGCGGGCTGCGCCGTGTTGCTGGGGTGGTGGCTGGCCGAACGGGAGCGGGCCATGCAGGTGGTGCTGTTTACTTCGCTGCCGCTGGCCTTCCTGGGCGGTTTCACCTGGCCCGTGCAGGCTTTGCCCCAACTTTTGCAGTGGCTGCGCTGGCTTTCGCCGAGCACGGCCGGCATCCAGGCATCGCTGCAACTGAACCAGATGGCCGCCCCGTTGCAGGCCGTTGCCTGGCCCCTGGCGTGGCTCGGAGGGATGGCGGTGGTGACCTGGGCTGCCGTGTTGTGGCTGGGGCGGCGCAGATGAGTGGATCGCCATGCGCAGCGGGTGCTGGCGGGAATGAGGCCGTACGGCTGCCAAGCGCTTGCTTCTGTTCGCCCGATGCGGGGTTATCCTCTTCATTCATTCGCTCAACAGGTGTTTCCTATGCCCTCGCACAATTCCTTGCCCGCTTGGACACTCGGCCCCATCCGCGCTCGTTCCTGCGCTTGTGGCAGTGCCGACTGCGACCAATTGCACCAAAGGGTGATGGTCGATATGTCGCGCCGCTTCTTCGTGGGCGGGATGGCTGCCATGCTGGCGCCATTTGCATTGCAGCCTGAGCAGGCCCTGGCGCAAACAGAACCCAGCCAGCCGCGGGTGCTGTTGACCAATCTGCGTCTGTTCGACGGCAGCGGCCAGCCCGTACGCCAAGGCGTGCAGGTGTTGATTGAAGGGGAGCACATCCAGGCCCTGCCGGGTGCGGGGGAACAGGTCGCGGATGTCCAGGTGATCGATTGCCAGGGCAAGCTGGTCATGCCGGGGCTGATCGATGCGCATTGGCACACCATGCTGGCAGCGATTCCACAGATGGTGGCCATGACATCCGATGTGGGCTATCTCTATCTGGCTGCGGCACAGGAAGCCCAGCGCACCTTGCTGCGCGGTTTTACCTCGGTGCGGGATGCGGGCGGCCCGTCCTTCGCCCTGAAGCGTGCGATCGACGAAGGCATGGTCGCCGGCCCGCGCATCTTTCCCAGCGGGGCCATGATCTCGCAGACCTCCGGCCATGGAGATTTCCGCCTGCGCACCGAGTTGCCGCGTGCGGACAACGAGCCCTTGAGCCTGATCGAGCGCGTGGGCGTGGCCATGATCGCCGACGGCGAAGACCAGGTGCTGCGCCGCGTGCGCGAGCAGCTCATGCTGGGGGCCACGCAGATCAAGATGCTGGCAGGCGGCGGTGTGGCCTCGATGTACGACCCGCTGGACAGCATCCAGTTCACCGACAAGGAGCTGCGTGCCGGCGTGGCCGCCGCCGACGACTGGGGCACCTACGTCATGGCCCATGTCTATACGCCCAAGGGCATTCAGCGCTCCATCCGCGCGGGGGTGAAAAGCATCGAGCATGGCCAGCTTGCGGATGAGGAAAGCGTGCGCATGATGCGTGGCGAAGGCGTGTGGTGGTGCCTGCAACCTTTTTTGCAGGATGAAGACAGTAACGCCTACCCCGACGCTGCCCGCCGTGCCAGCCAGCACCAAGTGGCCCAGGGCACGGAGCGGGCCTATGCCATGGCCCAAAAGCATGGAGTGCAAACCGCCTGGGGGACGGACATTCTGTTCAACCCCAAAAACACCGCCACCCAGGGCAAGCAATTGGCCAAGCTCACCCGCTTTTACGATCCGCTGGCCCTGCTGGTCCAGGCCACGGGCATGAACGGCAAGTTGTTGGCCCTGTCGGGTGAACGTAACCCCTATCCCCGCACCTTGGGGCAGATTGTTCCGGGAGCGTGGGCCGATCTTTTGGTCGCCGATGGCGATCCTGGCGTGAACCTGGATTTTCTGGCTGACCCCGAGCGCAACTTGCGTCTCATCATGAAGGGGGGCAAGGTTTACAAAAATACCTTGGGCCAGGAACGCGGTCATGCTCCCGGGTGTTCGAACTGCTCCTGATCAATGTCGCCGGGGTATTTTTTCTGTCCCGGGGTGTTTGCTCAAACTCCCGGGAGAGATCGCGGACGCGCTCTTAAAACTGCCAAGTGGCCCCCAGCAGGGGGCCGCTTTGCCGGATGTCGAGCAGCATCCCATTTTTGCGGTAGTCCACGTCCAGGTGGCGATAGCCAAAGGACAGGTGGACGTTGTCTCTGAGCGCGTAGTTGAGACTGCCCATTACCTGCCATGTGGAACGTGCTCCCACACCCGCTCCTCCGACATCGGCATACAGCAAGCTGGACCAGCGGGGAGTCAGTTGCGAGTGCAGGCGCAGCCCGATGATGGGGTCGGCCCAGTGGGCCGTATTGCTGGCCTGGAGATTCAGGGCGGGGACTTTGACGGTGGCGCGGATACTCCAGAAGCGTACGCCACCGAGCACGTCCAGGCTGTGCCGGGGGTGGTCGTGCAGCACTTGGTAGCCTGCCATGGCGCTGATGGCCGTCTGGCGCAACTTGCCGTCGATGGCAATGCCGGGCAACAGTTTGGCGGCGTCGGAGATGGAAGCGTAGGTCACGTCGCCCAAGACGACCAAGCGCTGCTGGCGGGCCGTGGCATGCAGGAAGAATGCACCGTCGAGGTTTTTCAGAATGTCTGCAAAGGATTTGTGCGAGTGCAAGGTCGGGGCATGGGCCGTAGGGCGCAGATCCCCGGCAGAGCCGATCATCCAGACATAAGGGGTCACCTGAATGCGCCAGTCGGCATCCGGCATTTGCGCCAGGGCCAGGATAGGCGTGATGGCTGCGGCTGAAAAAAAGGTGCGGAGTGTGCCCATACAGGAAAGCCGATCAGGGGAGCAATGGGGTCGGTCAGAGCCGCACCTGCATCCCCTGGCGCGGCTCTGGTCGTTTCAAGGGAGAAGGCGTTACTTCTCCAGCACGTATTCCCCGGGTGCATCCATCAGCGCGGGGTAGTCCTTGCTGCCCATGGCCGGGGGCTTGACGGCGGGGCCGCTGCTGCGTTCCTTGAGCCAGTTGCTCCAGGTGGGCCACCACGAGCCTTCTTCGCGTGGCGCTTTCTCCAGCCAGTCTTCGTGGGCCAGGTATTGGCCGCCCACTTCGCGCTTCAGGATCTGGTAGAAGCGGTTCTTGCGCCCCGGCTCGCTGACGATGCCGGCGTTGTGCCCGCCCTTGGTCAGCACGAAGGTCAGTTCGGCCGGCGTCATGTAATGCAGCTTGTAGACCGAGCGCCAGGGGGCCACGTGGTCGGTGTAGGTGGCCACGCAGAAGATGGGGGTGCGCACGTCGGCCATCACCACCGGTTTGCCGCGCACGGGGTAACGGCCGCCGGCCAGGTCGTTGTTCAGGAACAGGCGGCGCAGGTACTGGGCGTGCATCAGTGCAGGCATCCGGGTGGCGTCGGCGTTCCAGGCCATCAGGTCGATCATCTTGCCGCGTTCACCCAGCAGGTATTCGCTGACCATGCGCGACCACAGCATGTCGTAGGAGTTGAGCAACTGGAAGGCGCCGACCATCTGCCCGGCCTGCAGGTAGCCGGTTTCGCGCA
The DNA here is from genome assembly GCA_902175065.1 of uncultured Comamonas sp. Lineage (GTDB taxonomy): Bacteria > Pseudomonadota > Gammaproteobacteria > Burkholderiales > Burkholderiaceae_C > Comamonas. Next base: position 10,745 of record CABIIJ010000098.1, read on the forward strand.
TCTGCGCTTCCAGCATGGCGAGCTGGCTGTCGTCGATGAACAGGGCGAGCTGGCCGGGTTCGGTGAAGTCGGTCTGCGCGGTGAACAGCGTCATGCTGGCCAGGCGATCCTGCCCGTCGCGGGCCATGGCGGCATTGGCGATGGCCAGCAGCGTGCCGCCCAGGCAATAGCCAGCGGCGTGCACTTTCTGCTTGGGCACGATGGCGTTGATGGCGTCCAGCGCCGCTTCCACGCCCAGGGCCAGGTAGTCGTCCATGCACAGGGTGGCTTCGTCCACGCCGGGGTTCTTCCACGAAATGCAGAACACCGTGTGGCCCTGATCGACCATGTATTGGATGAGTGAGTTGTGCGCCGACAGATCGAGGATGTAGTACTTCATGATCCAGGCAGGCACGATCAGCACCGGCTCGGGCTGCACCTTGTCGGTGCCGGGGCTGTACTGGATGAGCTCGATCAGGCGGTTGCGGTAGACCACCTTGCCGGGCGTGGCGGCCAGGTTTTTGCCGACGACGTAATTTTCCGTGCCTGCGGGCGGCTGGCCCTGGCTCGCGCGGCCCATGTCGTCCAGGAAGTTGAGCATCCCCTGCTGCAAGCTGGTCCCGCCCGTTTCCATCGTGCGTTGCAACACCAGGGGATTGGTCAGCGGGTAGTTGCCCGGCGAGAGCATGTCCAGCCCTTGCCGGGTCAGGAAGGAGACCACGTCCTCATGGTGCTGGGAGACACCGGCCAGACCGCTGGTGGCGGCTTTCCACCACGCTTCGGTGTTCAGAAACGCCTGGCTGGTGACGTTGAACGGCCACTGCTGCCACGCCGGGTCGGAAAAGCGGCGGTCGGGCTTGGCGACCGGGGCTTGCGGTGCATCGGCGGGCCGGGGCAGTGCGTGCTGCCACAGTTGCTGCATCTGTTCGACACCCAGGCTGAAAAGCTCCAGGCGCTTGCCGGGGGCAAAGGCCAGATGCCCGGCCCAGTCGATGCTCGCCAGCGTCAGCGACATGGGGGACATGGAGTTGGTCGCCTTGGCCAGGCCGGCCAGCATCTTGATGTCCAGCGGGGTTTTGCGGATGGCCGGGTGCAGGGTTGCCGTGGCCGGGTCGTTGGCGCAGTGGCCGGTGACCGGCAGGCTGGAGGAGCGGGCTGGAGGCGTGGTTTTCTCAGGCTTGGTGGACACGGGGGAATTCTCCTTAGACAGTGTCTGAGAGGGATTTTTCGGGGAAAAACAAATCGTTACCCGGTACAGTGTAGCGATTCTCTGCAGCACTCGGAAATGGTCTGCCGGTGCTTTTGCTGCATAGCAACAAAGGGGCTGCCGGATCGGCGCCGGGGCCTTGGCAAGCTGCGCTACCATGCCCGGTTGTCTTGCTGTTGAAAAACGCCCATGGAACCCGTGATGCCCCCCCTGGATGAGGCGGAGATTTTTGCCGCCCCTCTGCCCGACCTGCCTGAAGACGCCCAGTTGGCCCAACTGCGCCTGCCGCAGTTCTCGATGGAGTCCGAATCCAGCGTCCTGGGCGGCCTGCTGCTGGACAACAACGCCTGGGACCGCGTGGGCGACCTGCTTACCGAGGGCGACTTCTACCGCCACGAGCACCGCCTGATCTTCACGGCAGTGAGCAAACTGGTGAACGACAGCAAGCCCGCTGACGTGATCACCGTCTTTGAATACCTGCAGGCCCAGGGCAAGGCGCAGGAGGTGGGCGGCATCGTCTACCTGAACCAGCTGGCGCAGTACGTGCCCAGCGCCACCAACATCCGCCGCTACGCGGAAATCGTGCGCGAGAAGGCCATCCTGCGCAAACTGCTGACGGCCAGCGATGAAATCGCCACCCAGGCGCAGAACCCCCAGGGCAAGCCGGTGGAGCGCATCCTGGACGAGGCCGAACAGAAGATCTTCGCCATCGGCGAAGAAGGCTCGCGCATGAAGCAGGGCTTCCAGTCGCTGGACACGCTGGTCGTCAACCTGCTCGACCGCGTGCAGGAAATGGCCGACAACCCGATGGACGTGACCGGCGTGCCCACCGGCTTTGCCGACCTGGACCGCATGACCAGCGGCCTGCAGGCGGGCGACCTGGTGGTGTTGGCCGCGCGGCCGTCGATGGGCAAGACCTCGTTTGCCGTGAACATTGCCGAACACGTCGCGCTGCACGAGCAATTGCCCGTGGCCATCTTCTCGATGGAAATGGGCGCGGCACAGCTGGCGGTGCGTATCGTCGGCTCCATTGGCCGCATCAACCAGGGCAACCTGCGCACCGGCAAGCTCACCGACGAGGAATGGTCGCGCCTGTCCGAGGCCATCGAATCGCTGCGCCAGGTGTCGCTGCACATCGACGAAACACCGGGCCTGACGCCTTCGGAGCTGCGGGCCAACGCCCGCCGGCTGGCACGCGGCTGCGGCAAGCTGGGGCTGATCGTGGTGGACTATCTGCAGCTCATGAGCGGCTCGGGCAGCGGCAGCAGCGGCGACAACCGCGCCACCGAGCTGGGTGAAATCTCGCGCGGGCTGAAGATGCTGGCCAAGGAATTGCAGTGCCCGGTGATCGCGCTGTCGCAGCTCAACCGCTCGGTCGAGCAGCGCACCGACAAGCGCCCAATGATGAGCGACCTGCGCGAATCCGGCGCCATCGAGCAGGATGCGGACATCATCATGTTCATCTACCGCGACGACTACTACAACAAAGACAGCAAAGAGCCGAACGTGGCCGAAGTCATCATCGGCAAGCAGCGCAACGGGCCGACGGGCACCGTCAAGCTGTATTTCCAGAAAAATCAGACCCGTTTCGAAAATTTGGCCCTCAGTTCCGGTTACGAGCCGTAACCTTGTTGTAAATTCCGCGCCCTAGACTTTGGAATTGAAAATCATTTTGGAAGTGGGGCGCAGCATGTTCAGCTTTTGGAAGGCAAAGCATAAAACCTTGGTTCAGGCGAGCGCGGCCGTGCCCATTCCTGCGCCAACCGTTCTGCCCGATGCCACCGCAGCGGCCCCTTCCATCCTGCCGGCAGATGCCGGTGTATTGCCCTACTACCCTGATCTGATTGAGGAATTGCTGGCCGAGCACGAGGCCGTGAACGCGCTGGAACAGCGCCTGCGCCGTGCCTTCATGCGCCAGGACTGGCCCCGGGTCGCCAAGCGGCTGCAGGAGCTTGGCACCCTGCTGCGCGGGCATATCCTGAAAGAGAACGTGCGCCTTTACGCTTATTTACAGCAGGTAACGGAAAACGAGGCGGACATCGAAACCATGAAGCACTTCCGTCGGGGGGCGAAGGCGCTGTCCCAATCGCTGCTGGCCTTTTTCGAACGCTACCAAAGCATCGACCAATTGCCGCCCGAGCAGGCGGCTGCCTTTTTGACCGATCTGGACGCCATCAGCCAGGCCGTCCACGCGCGTATGCAGTCCGAGGAGGAGCAGCTTTACCCCCTGTACAGCGGATACGCCGTGGTGGCGTAGGCAAGGAAGACAGCAGAAACGGCGAAGGCGTTGGATATTGAAAAAAAGAGCTGTTTCCGCTTGTCAATCAAGGATTTCAGAATGTTTTCCATCTGAAAACCAATAAAAACAAGCGGAAAAAGCTCTTTTTTATATAGCTCACGCCATGCGCAGAATGTAGACCAGCAGCCCTGCCGTACACACGCCCAGCACCGCACAGGCCCAGGCCAGCCGGGTGGCGCCGGTGCGCAGCAGGCCCACGGTGTGGACGATCTGGGACTGCTGCTCGGCCATCTGCTCCAGCAGCGCGGCGCTGGTTTGCTGGGCCTGTTCCAGTTGCGCGATGCGCTGGTGCAACTGGGCGATATGCTGCAAGGCCAGTTCCCCGGCGTTGTCGGCAGCGTCCGCCCCGGAGGGCAGGGGCGCTGTTGCCGTGGGGGCGGCGGACGGTGGCTGGCTTTTCTTCATCAGCCCCTTGGCGGTCTTGATGACGTCGGGCGCAGCCTGGATGACGTCGCTCCACGGCACCATCTTCAAGGCGGTGATCCAACTGATCGCCATGGCTTACAGCACCTCGCTGGCAAAGTCGGCCAGGCGCGAGCGCTCGCCCCGCGCCAGCTGGATGTGGCCGCCGTGCTGCCAGCCCTTGAAGCGGTCGACGACGTAGGTCAGGCCGGAGCTGCCTTCGGTCAGGTAGGGCGTGTCGATCTGCGCCAGATTGCCCATGCAGACGATCTTGGTGCCCGGCCCGGCGCGGGTGATCAGCGTCTTCATCTGCTTGGGCGTGAGGTTCTGCGCCTCGTCGATGATGACGAACTTGTTCAGGAAGGTGCGCCCGCGCATGAAGTTCAGGCTCTTGATCTTGATGCGGCTGCGGATCAGGTCGTTGGTGGCCGAGCGGCCCCACTCATGCCCGTTGCCGCCGCTGCCTTTGGCCAGGAATTCCAGGTTGTCGTCCAGGGCGCCCATCCACGGGCCCATTTTTTCCTCCTCGGTGCCGGGCAGGAAGCCGATGTCCTCGCCCACGCTGACGGTGGCGCGGGTCATGATGATCTCGCCGTAGCGCCGCGCATCGAGCACCTGGGCCAGCCCGGCGGCCAGCGTCAGCAGCGTCTTGCCCGTGCCGGCCTGGCCGGTCATGGTGACGAAGTCCACCTCGGGGTCCATCAGCAGGTTCAGCGCGAAGTTCTGCTCGCGGTTGCGGGCATTGACGCCCCAGACGTTGTGCTTGGCGCTGCCGTAGTCGCGCAGCACCTCCAGCACGGCGGTGTCGCCGCGCAGCTCCACCACGCGGGCGTACAGGCTGGGTTCGCCCGGCGCTTCAAAGTAGACGAACTGGTTGATGAGCAGCTGCGCCGTCATCGGCCCGCGCAGGCTGTAGAAGCTGCTGTTGCCCTCCTGCCAGCTTTGCACGTCCTTGGCCTTGCGCCAGAAATCGGCGGGCAGGGCCAGAGCGCCGGTATAGAGCAGGTCGTCGTCGTCCAGCACCTTGTCGTTGTGGTAATCCTCGGCGGACAGGCCCAGGGCGCGGGCCTTGACGCGCATGTTGATGTCCTTGGACACCAGAATCACCTCGCGCCCCTGTTTCTCCTGCTCGCGCAGCGCCTGCACCACGCCCAGGATCTGGTTGTCGGCCTTGCCCTGGGGCAGGGACAGCGGCAGGGTGTAGTGCAGCGGCACGGTCTGGAAGAACAATTGGCCGGTCACGCCCTTGTTGCCGGTGGCGTCCAGTTTCAGGCCGGCGGCCAGGTCGGTGTCCTTCTGCGCCTCGACCAGCGTATCCAGCGTGCGGCTGACCTGGCGGCCATTGCGGGCCACTTCGGTGCTGCCGCGCTTGTGGCTGTCCAGCTCTTCCAGCACCACCATGGGCAGGAAGATGTCGTGCTCCTGAAAGCGGAACAGGCAGGTCGGGTCGTGCAGCAGCACGTTGGTATCGAGCACGAACAGGCAACGTTTGCTGCGCTTGCTGCGTTTGGGGGCCGCCGCGGCTGCTTGCACGGGCGCAGCGGCTTTGGGCGCAGCGGTGGCCGCCGCTTTGCTGGCAGCAACTGCCTTGGGGGCAGCGCTGGCGCGTTTCGTGGCCGCAGGGGCGACAGGCGCAGCAGCCACGGTGGTCCTGGCGGTTGCGGGGGGCGTCACCGGCGTGGCGGCGGCCTGCGCCCGCAACTGGGCCAGCCCTTGCGCGGCGGCCGTGGTGGCGGCGCTGGCTTTGTCCTCGGTGCTGCGGGTTTTGGCGGAAGCGGTTTTTTTCGCGGGAGCGCTGGCAGCGCCGGATGTCAGGCGGGCGGCGCGGCTTTTCGGGGCGGGTGGCAAAGGCATGGAGTTACCTGTAATACAAAAAAACACAGCCGCCAAGGCAAAGGCCCGGCGGCTGTGTCTGTTTCAAGGGCACGGGGCAATCGGCCCATTATGCAGTGCCTGATACGGGCGGATGCCCGATGGGTGCTTGCTGGCAGGCTCAGGCGGCGACGGCCTGTTTGGCTGCCGCTTTCAAGCCCTTGACGGCCTTGAGGACTTCGTCGACGTGGCCTGGCACTTTCAGGCCGCGCCATTCCTGCACCAGGATGCCGTCGGCGTTGACCAGAAAGGTCGAGCGCTCGATGCCCTTGACCTTCTTGCCGTACATGATCTTGTTTTTCACCACGCCGAACATGTGGCACATTTTTTCTTCGGTGTCGGCGATGAGTTCGAAGGGCAGCTCCAGCTTTTCCTTGAAATCGTCGTGCGACTTCATGTTGTCGCGGGACACGCCGAAGACGATGGCCCCGGCCTTTTCGAAATCCTTGAACTTGTCGCGGAACTGCATGGCCTCGGTGGTGCAGCCCGGGGTGTTGTCCTTGGGATAGAAGTACAGAATCAAGGTTTGACCATTGTGTGAAGTGTTCGTGACCTTCACGCCGCTGGTAGCCTGCGCCTCGAATTCGGGAAGGGGTTTATTGACAACAATCGCCATGCGCCTATCTCTCGGGTGTAGTTTTTGGAAAAACCGAGGGGCCAGGCCAGAATATGATTGTTTTTATCTTCTGCCCCGATCGCCCCCCGACCGCAACCTGTAATTGTACCCTGAAACGGTAATTTTGATGGGGGGCGTCCCGATACTACTCTAAAACCAGGGCTGCTAGCACATTACGGCCTTCCATTGCCAAAACGTTGTATGTACGCAGCGCAGCCGGGGTGTCCATGGTCTCGACGCCGATGCGCTGCTGCATGAACGGGCGCAGCCAGCCGGGGTGGACGAACTGCAGCCGCGATCCGCTGCCCAGCAGCAGCACTTCCACGCCCTGGCACTGCGCGGCCAGCGCCTCCAGGTGGGCGGCGCTGATGTCGGCAAAGTGCGGGCAGGCCCACGGCTGCAGCAGGCCGCCGGAGCCGATCAGCAGGCTGCCGTGGTGCTGCACCTTGTTCACGGCCAGCCAGCCGGGGCCGTAGCCGGTGATGAGCGGGATGCCTTCGGCGCGTTCGGCCTGGAATTTCATAAAACGTTTCCTCAGTGATTTGGCGAAGGTGCGCCCCCTGTTTGGTGTGGGCTTGCCTGCATTTATCTGTGGTCAAATTGTAGGTTTCACCGCAGGGCGCTGGGCGCTGCGGTGCTGCTAAAGGTGAAGCGCTATGAGGATCGTGACCAAATCCGCCAAACTTGCCAACGTCTGCTACGACATCCGTGGCCCGATCATGGACGCGGCCAAGAAGATGGAGGAAGACGGGCAGAAAATCATCAAGCTGAATATCGGCAATCTGGCGGTATTCGGTTTCGATGCCCCGGAGGAGGTGCAGCAGGACATGATCCGCAACCTGCCCAATTCCGCCGGGTATTCGGACAGCAAGGGCATTTTTGCGGCCCGCAAGGCGGTGATGCACGAAACCCAGACCCAGGGTATCAAGGGCGTGACGCTGGACGATATCTACCTGGGCAACGGCGCGTCGGAACTGATCAGCCTGGCGACCAACGCCTTGCTGGACGATGGCGATGAGCTGCTCCTGCCCGCGCCCGACTACCCGCTGTGGACGGCGGTGACCAGTCTTTCGGGCGGCACGCCGGTGCATTACCTGTGCGACGAAGCCAATGGCTGGATGCCCAGCCTGGCCGATATCCGCAGCAAGATCACGCCACGCACCAAGGGCATCGTGGTGATCAACCCGAACAACCCCACCGGGGCGCTGTACAGCCGCGAGCTGCTGCAGGAGATCGTGAACATCGCCCGCGAGCACGGGCTGGTGATTTTTGCCGACGAGGTCTACGACAAGGTGCTCTACGACGGTGCGGTGCACACGCCGCTGGCCAGCCTGTCGACGGATGTGCTGACGCTGACCTTCAATTCGCTCTCCAAGGCCTACCGCTCCTGCGGCTACCGCGCCGGGTGGATGGTGGTGTCGGGCGACAAGAAACCGGCCAGGGACTATATCGAGGGGCTGAACATGCTCTCGAACATGCGCCTGTGCGCCAACGTGCCGGGGCAGTGGGCGGTGCAGACCGCGCTGGGCGGCTACCAGAGCATCAACGACCTGATCTGCGAGGGTGGCCGTCTGCGCACGCAGCGCGATCTGGCGTACGAGCTGATCAACGCCATCCCCGGTGTCTCCTGCGTCAAGCCGCAAGGGGCGCTGTACATGTTCCCGCGCCTGGACCCGGAGATTTACCCGATTGCCGACGACCAGGAGTTCTTCCTGGAAGTGCTGCAGGAAACCAAGGTCATGCTGGTGCAGGGCACGGGCTTCAACTGGCCGTACCCGGACCATTTCCGCATCGTCTTTCTGCCGCACGAGGCCGATCTGCGCGAGGCGATCAACCGGCTGGCCGACTTCCTGGCCAAGTACCGCCAGCGCATGGGCACGGACAAGCTGCTGGCCAAGCCAGCGAAAAAAGCCAAGGCGGAAACATAAAACAAGAGCTGGTTCCGCTGGATATGCAACGATTTCAGGTATCAATCACCCTGAGATCAATGAATGACAAGCGGAATCAGCTATTGTTTTCATCTTCTGTGCCTTGGCGTTCGCATTCCTTTTACTTCCCTTTTCAGAAAACACCATGAAACCCATTCAAGTCGGCCTTCTGGGCATTGGCACCGTCGGTAGCGGCACGTTTGCCGTTTTGCAGCGCAACCAGCAGGAAATCGCCCGCCGCGCCGGACGTGGCATTGAAATTACCATGGTGGCCGATCTGGATACCGAACGCGCCCGCGCCATCGTCGGCGACCAGGTGCAGGTGGTGAACGACGCCCGGGCGGTCATCGCCAACCCGGAGATCGACGTGGTGGTGGAGCTGATCGGCGGCTACGGCATCGCCAAGGCGCTGGTGCTGGAGGCGATTGCGGCGGGCAAGCACGTCGTCACCGCCAACAAGGCGCTGCTGGCCGTGCACGGAACGGAAATCTTCCAGGCCGCGCACGACCAGGGCGTGATCGTTGCGTTTGAAGCGGCGGTGGCCGGGGGCATCCCCATCATCAAGGCGCTGCGCGAGGGCCTGACGGCCAACCGGATCCAGTGGGTGGCCGGCATCATCAACGGCACGACCAACTTCATCCTGTCCGAGATGCGCGACAAGGGGCTGGACTTCGACGTGGTGCTCAAGGAAGCCCAGCGCCTGGGCTACGCCGAGGCGGACCCGACCTTCGACATCGAAGGCGTGGACGCCGCGCACAAGGCCACCATCATCAGCGCCATCGCCTTCGGCATTCCGGTGCAGTTCGACAAGGCCCATGTGGAAGGCATCACCAAGCTGGCCGCTGCCGACATCAGGTATGCCGAGCAGCTGGGCTACCGCATCAAGCTGCTGGGCATCACCAAGCGTGCCGACAAGGGCGTGGAGCTGCGCGTCCACCCCAGCCTGATTCCCGCCAAGCGCCTGATCGCCAACGTGGAAGGCGCGATGAACGCCGTGCTGGTGCAGGGCGATGCCGTGGGCGCCACGCTGTACTACGGCAAGGGCGCAGGCAGCGAACCGACGGCCAGCGCCGTGATTGCCGATCTGGTCGACATCGCCCGCCTGCTGGATGCCGACCCGGCGCACCGCGTGCCGCCGCTGGCCTTCCAGAGCCATACGCTGGTGGCGGCCTCGGACGCGCTGCCCATCCTGCCCATGGCCGAGGTGGTGACCAGCTACTACCTGCGTATCCGCGTGGCCGACGAGGCGGGCGTGCTGGCCCAGATCACCAGCCTGATTGCCGGGGCCAACATCAGCATCGACGCCGTGCTGCAGCGTGAGGCCGATGAAATCGGCGGGGAAGGCAGCACGCAGACCGACCTCATCATCCTCACCCACGAAACGCGCGAAGGCGACATGGATGCCGCCCTGGCGCAGATCCAGGCGCTGCCCTCGGTGCTGGCGCCGATCACGCGCATCCGCAAGGAGGAGCTGAACTGATGCACTACCTGTCCACCCGGGGCGATGCCACCGCCCGCAAGTTCTGCGACATCCTGCTGGCGGGGCTGGCCCCCGATGGCGGCCTGTACCTGCCCGCGCACTACCCGCAGATCGGCACCGAGCGCCTGGGCCAGTTGCGCCGGATTTACGCCGCCGAAGGCTACGCCGCCCTGGCGTTCGAGATTCTGTCGCTCTACATCGACGACATCCCCGCCGACGACCTGCGGGCCATCTGCCGCAAGACGTATACCGAGCAAGTGTTCGGCACCGCCGCCATCACCCCGGTGCGCCGGCTCGAAGGCCAATTGCACATCGAAGCCCTGTCCAACGGCCCCACGCTGGCGTTCAAGGACATGGCCATGCAGTTGCTGGGCCATTTGTTCGAGTACGAGCTGGCCCGCCGGGGCGAGCAGCTCAACATCCTGGGCGCGACCAGCGGCGATACCGGCAGCGCGGCCGAATACGCCATGCGCGGTAAAAAGGGCGTGCGCGTGTTCATGACCAGCCCGCATGGGCGCATGAGTCCCTTCCAGCAGGCGCAGATGTTCAGCCTGCAGGACGAGAACATCCACAACCTGGCCATCGAGGGCGTGTTCGACGACTGCCAGGACATCGTCAAGGCCGTCAGCAACGATCTGGCGTTCAAGGCGCAATACAAGATCGGCACCGTCAACTCCATCAACTGGGCGCGGCTGCTGGCGCAGGTGGTGTACTACTTTGCCGGCTACTTCCAGGTGACCGGCAGCGATACCGAACAGGTCAGCTTCACCGTGCCCAGCGGCAACTTCGGCAACGTCTGCGCCGGCCACGTGGCCCGGCAGATGGGCCTGCCGATCGCCCGGCTGGTGGTGGCGACGAACGAGAACGACGTGCTCGACGAGTTCTTCCGCACCGGCGTGTACCAGGTGCGCGGCGCGGCGGCGACGTTCGAGACCTCCAGCCCGTCAATGGACATCAGCAAGGCCAGCAACTTCGAGCGCTTCATCTTCGATCTGGTGGGCCGCGACGGCGCCCGTACCCAGGCGCTGTTCGCCCAGGGCGTGGCGCGGGAAGGGCGCTTCGATTTGAGCGCCGACCCGGTATTTGCCGACATCCAGGCCAAATTCGGCTTTACGAGCGGCAAGAGCACCCATGCCGACCGCCTGGCCACCATCCGCGACAGCTATGAGCGCCTGGGCCAGATGGTCGATACCCATACCGCCGACGGCATCAAGGTGGCCCGCGAGCATGTCGGTGCCGAGCCGATGGTCGTGCTGGAGACGGCCCTGCCGATCAAGTTCGCCGCCACCATCGAGGAAGCCCTGGGCCGCCAGCCCGACCGCCCGGCGCAGTTCGACGGCATCGAGAGCCTGCCCAAGCGCGTGCAGGTGCTGCCTGCCGATGTGACCCAGGTCAAAGCCTATATAACCCGGCATTGCGATTGATACCGGGATTGGCCGGAAAAGCCGGCAGATCGGTTGAAAATGCAAACGGCGCTTGTCCATCAAGCGCCGTTTGCTATTGAAAACAGTGTTGGAGGATGGCCATGCACGCCCTGGGTTTCGCCGCGTATTCCGGCACGGGCAAGACGACCTTGCTGGAAAAAATCATTGCCTTGCTGCGCCAGCAGGGTCTGCGCGTGGCCACGGTCAAGCACGCCCACCACGATGTGGACATCGACCAGCCGGGCAAGGACAGCTGGCGCCACCGCCAGGCCGGGGCCAGCCAGGTGCTGCTGGTGTGCGACCGGCGCATGGCCCTGGTGCAGGAGTTCGATGCGCCGCAGGACATGGACGTGCACGCCATGCTGGCCCAGCTCGACCCCCGCATGGACTGGGCGCTGGTCGAAGGCTTCAAGCAGGGCAATCTGCCGAAAATCGAACTGTGGCGTGCGCCTGCGCCGGGCAAGCCGATGCGTCCCTTGCAGTGCTGGACCGACCCCGATGTGCTGGCGCTGGCCACCGATGCGCCGGACAGCCTGCCCCAGCCGGTGCCAGTGCATGTGGCGCTGCTGGATTTGAACCAGCCCGAGGCCATCGTCGCCTGGATGCTGGCCCAGGGGGCGCAGCTACAGTATGTTCCACCGAAAATTTCCTGATTTGCCATGTCTCCCGCACCACTCACTCCGTTAGAAGACGCCTTGGCCGCCTTGCTGGCCCAGGCGCAGCCGCTCCCCGGTGGGGCGGCATCCGTCGATTTGCTCCAGGCCGATGGCCGGGTGCTGGCCGCCGACTGCATTGCACCGTTGCAGGTGCCGCCGCTGGACAACTCGGCCATGGATGGCTATGCCGTGCGCAGCGCCGAGGTGCCGGTGGCCGGGACGGTGCTGCCCGTCAGCCAGCGCATTCCCGCCGGGCAGGTGGGTACGGCCTTGCTGCCGGGCACGGCCGCACGGATTTTTACCGGGGCGCCGCTGCCGCCGGGGGCGGATGCCATCGTCATGCAGGAGGAATGCACGGTGCTGGCGGAGGGCGCGGTGCGCTTCAATGCCGCCCCCCGGCCCGGCCAGTTCGTGCGCCGTGCCGGGCAGGACATTGCCCTGGGCAGCACGGCGCTGCAGGCCGGCCTGCGCCTGACCCCGGCGGCGCTGGGGCTGGCGGCCAGCCTGGGGCTGGCGCAGTTGCCGGTCACGCGCCAGCCCCGGGTGGCGCTGTTTTCCACCGGCGACGAGCTGGCGCTGCCCGGCAGCCTGGCCCCGCAGGACCTGCCGCCCGGGCATATCTTCAACAGCAACCGTTATGTGCTGGCCGGACTGCTCAAGCGCTGGGGCTGCGTGGTGGTCGATGGCGGCATCCTGCCCGACGACCGGGCCGCCACCCGGGCCGCCCTGGCGCACGCCGCGCAGGATTGCGACCTGCTGGTGACCAGCGCCGGCGTGTCGGTGGGCGAGGAAGACCATGTGCGCCCGGTGGCCGAGCAACTGGGGGCGCTGTCGCTGTGGAAGATCGCCATGAAGCCGGGCAAGCCCTTTGCCTTTGGCCATCTGCGCCGCAGCGGCGGGGCCGGGCAGGCGCACTTCATCGGCCTGCCGGGCAACCCGGTGTCCAGCCTGATCACGGCCCTGATGCTGCTGCGCCCCTTCGTGCTGGCCTTGCAGGGTGCCGGCGTGGTGCAGCCGCAAGCGCATTGGGTGCAGGCCGACTTCGACATCCGCAAACCCGACAGCCGCCGCGAGTTCTTGCGCGTGCGGCGCAATGGCGCCGGGCGGTTGGAGCTGTTTGACAACCAGAATTCCGGCGTGCTGACCTCCACCGTCTGGGCCGAGGGCCTGGTGGACAACCCGGCGCAGACCCTGATTGCACGCGGCGACAGCGTGCGCTTTTTGCCTTTTTCGGAGCTGCTCACATGACCAAGACGATTACCGTGCGCTACTTTGCCTCGATCCGCGAAGCCATGGGCACGGGGGAAGAAACCTGGGCCACCGATGCGCCCACCGTGGCAGCCCTGCGCCAGGAACTGGCCCGGCGCAGCGCCCAGGCGGCGCAGGCGCTGTGTGGCCCGCAGCCGGTGCGGCTGGCGCTGAACCAAAGCATGTGCCCGCCCGATGCGCCGCTTGCGGCGGGCGATGAGGTGGCATTTTTTCCGCCCGTCACCGGGGGGTAGATGGTTTTTGGCAGCCATTGGCTGCAGAAAGACCGAAGTTAAACGCCTTGTGTCGAATTGAATTCAAAATGCCGGCTTTGTCCGGCATTTTTGCGTGGAGTTGCCGGGAAATGGCGGCGGTTGAAACGCCGGGTCTTTTTCACGCCGGGATGCTGGCCGGGGGAGGGGCGGCTTCCTAGAATCGCCGCCATCACATCAGGGGCGGTTTCATGACGATGCAGAGTTGGGATTTGCAGGACATCCATTTGCGCCGGGGGCAGACCCCGGTGTTTGCCGGTCTGCACCTGGCATTGCGCGAAGCCCGCATCGGCCTGATCGGTTTCAACGGCGCGGGCAAAACCAGCCTGCTGCGCATGCTGGCCGGGCTGGACGTGCCCTGGCAGGGCCGCATCGTGCTGCAGGGCGATACCCTGCACGATGCCGAGCGCGGCCACGCGCCCAGCCGCCGGGTGGGGCTGATGTTCCAGAACCCGGACGACCAGATCATCTTCCCCACCGTGCAGGAGGAACTGCAACTGTCCTGGCGCAGCGCCCACCCCGACGGCAGCCGGGCGCAGGCGGCCCAGGCCGTGCAGGAATTTTTGCAGCAGCGTGGCCTGGCGCACTGGGCCGAGCGGGCCGTGGGCAGCCTGAGCCAGGGGCAGCGCCAATGGGTCTGCTGGCTGGCCATGCGGGTGGCCCGGCCCGAGGTGCTGCTGCTCGACGAGCCTTACGCCAGCCTGGACTTGCCCGGGCAGTTGCGGCTGGCCGCCGACATTGCCGCCTGCCCGCAGCAGGTGCTGGTGTCCACCCACGTGCTGGACTATGTGCGCGACTACCCGCGCGTGCTGTGGCTGGAGCAGGGCCGGGTGCGCCTGGACGGGCCGGGCGCGGACGTCTGCGGCGCGTATGAGGCGCATGTGCGCAGCCTGGGCATCGACCAGGGGTGGGCGCAGCATGGGTAGTTTGTATAGCGAGTACCGCACGTGGTTGCACGGTTTGCGGGCCGGACACAAGTTATCTGGCCTGGTGCTTGCGGGTCTAGCTCTCTTTATTTTCCAGTCCCTGTGGATTCTGGCGGCCGGGGCGGCGCTGTGCGCCGGGGTGCTGATCAGCCTGGGGCCAGCCACGCAACCGGCGCGGCGCTTGCTGTGGGCGGTGCTGATTGCCGCCGTGCTGGTGGCCGGTTTTCACGTCTGGATGGGCACCTGGCAACTGGGCGTGGCCAGCGCCTTGCGGCTGTTCTGCGCCTCCAGCCTGGGCGTGGCGCTGACGGTGAGCACCCGCACCGGCGATATCGTGGCGGTGCTGGAATGGCTGCTGCAGCCGCTGCGCCCGCTGGGCGTGAACCCGGAGCGCCTGTCCCTGCAATTGGGGCTGATGCTGCGCTTTACCGAGCACTTTTTCATCCAGTGGGGCAAGCTGGACGATGCCTACCGCCTGCGCACCGGGCGCAGCGGCGGCTGGCGGCTGGTGGCCCCCCTGGCCGTGCATATGCTGCAAACCGCGCGGCGCGTGGCCGATGCCCTGTTCGTCCGCCTGGGCGGTTGATCGACGTTTGATTTTTGGAAGGAAAACCCATGACCGCTTTGACCCGCAGCAGCGCCCAGTCGCTGTCCACCGTTGCCCTGTTTGCGGCCCTGATGGCCGTGCTGGGCCTGGTGCCGAAGATTGACCTGCCCTTTGGCGTGCCGATCACCTTGCAGTCGCTGGGCATCATGCTGGCCGGGTGTTTGCTGGGCGGCAAGCGCGGCTTCCAGTCCATGGCCCTGTTCCTGCTGGCCGTGGCGGTGGGGCTGCCGCTGCTGGCCGGGGGGCGTGGCGGCATTGGCGTGTTCATGCTGCCCTCGGCGGGGTATCTGATCGGCTACGCCCTGGCCGCCGGGGTGGTGGGGCTGCTGATGGGGCGTTTGCCCAGCGCCACCCCCAGGCAGGCGGGTATCAGCGCTCTGATCGCCGCCGTGCTGGGCGGGGTGGTGTTCCTGCACCTGCTGGGCATTGCCGGGCTGATGCTGATCGCCCAGATGCCGCTGGCCAAAGCGTTCATGCTGGATCTGGCCTTTGTCCCCGGCGATCTGGCCAAGGCCGTGCTGTGCGCCCTGGTGGTGCACACCGTGGCCAAGGCCCTGCCCGATTGGCCCATGGGGGGCAAAGCCTGATGGCTCTGCAGCCCCCCTGGCCCCTGGTGCATGACTGCCTGGCGCATTGGGCACAGGTGCAGCCCGAGGCGCTGGCCCTGGCCAGCGAGCGCGAGCAGCTCACCTTTGCCCGGTTGCAGGCGCGGGTGCTGGCCCGGGCGGCGCAGCTGGAGTCTGCTTTGCCCACCGTGCTGCTGCCGCTGCACCTGGGCGTGGTCGATGGGGTGGTGCAGTTCTTGGCAGTGCTGGCCAGCGGACGCTGCGCGGCCATCGGCGATGCGGCGTGGCCCCCGGCCATTGCCCGGTCGGTGCAGGCGGCGGTCGATGCCCTGCCTGCGCAGGATGCGGCAGCGCCGGGGCTGGCGCCGTTTTATGTCGGCTTCACCTCGGGCAGCTCGGGCCAGCCCAAGGGGTTTCGCCGCCACCATCGTTCGTGGGTGGAGAGTTTTGCCATCACCGCGCAGACCTTTGGTGCCCAGCTCACCGGCCCGGTGCTGGCCCCGGGGCGCATCAGCCACTCCCTGTTTCTGTTTGCCGTCATGCTCGGCCTGTGGACGGGGCGCGGGGCGCGGGTGCAGGAAAAGTTTTCGGCAGAAACCACCTGGGCGCAGTTGCAGCAGCAACCCGGCAGCACCCTGGTGGCCGTGCCCAGCCAGTTGCTGCTGCTCATGCAAATGGCGCAGCGCAAGGGGTGGGCGCCTTTGCCCCAGCCCCGTTTGGTCTTGATCAGCGGCGCCCGCTGGATGCGCGAGCACACGCCGCAATTGCAGGCCCTGCTGCCCCAGGCGCGACTGGCGGAGTTCTACGGCGCGTCCGAGGCCAGCTACATCACCTGGATGGACGTGGCCGCCCGCGCCCACCCGCAGGCCGTCGGTCAGCCCTTTGGCAATGTGCAGCTGCGCATCGGCCCCACGCCCGGCCACAGCCTGCCGGTGGGCGAGGTCGGCCGCATCTGGCTGCGCAGCCCCATGCTGTTCATGGACTACGTGCACGCCCACGATGGCTCGGCCGCCGAGCTGCACGACGGCTGGCTGACCGTGCGCGACATGGGCTGGCTGGATGCGGCCGGCCAGCTCTACCTGTGCGGGCGCGAAAGCCGGATGCTGGTCACCCAGGGCAAGAATTTGTTCCCGGAGGAGGTCGAGGCCTGGCTCTTGGCCCAGCCCGGCGTGGCCCAGGCCAGCGTGCTGGGCCTGCCCGATGCGCTGCGCGGCCTGCGCATCCATGCCGTGCTGCAAGGGGACGGGAACGGGGAAGATTTGCCCGCAGCCAGCACCCTGGCCGCCGGCTGCCGGGCGCAGCTCGAAGCCTTCAAGACGCCGCGCCGCTGGTGGCGCTGGCAGGGCGCCTGGCCGCAAACGCGCAGCGGCAAAACCGATACGGCGGCTTTGCAAGCGGCCGTGGCCCAGGCGCTGGCCGGCCAGCCCCCGGCCCCCTTGCAGCCATGGCAATGAGCTGGCCGATTCTGGCCTGGGCACGCACCCCGGTGGCCTTCGTGGGCGGGGCGCTGGCGCAGTGTGCGGTGTCGGACTTGACCACCCCGCTCGTCACCCGCCTACTGCAAAGCGTTGGCGTGCCTGCCGAGGCGGTCAATGCCGTCGTGCTGGGCAATGCCCTGGGGGCCAATGGCAACCCGGCCCGTCTGGCCGCCCTGGCCGCCGGCCTGCCCGACCGGGTTGCGGCCTGGACGGTCGACAGCCAATGCTGCGCCGGGCTGGATGCCGTCACCCACGCCTGCGGCCTGCTGGCCCTGGGCCAGGCCGAAGTGGTGATTGCCGGAGGGGCCGAAGCCTGGAGCCGCGCCCCCATTCGCCTGCACCGCCCGCGCCATGCCGGGGAGGCTGCCCAGGCCTACGAGCGCCCGGCGTTTGCCCCCGCCCCGCGTGACCGGGACATGCTTGATGCCGCTGCGGCCATCGCCTGTGAGCAAACACTCACCCGCGCAGCGCAAGACGCCTGGGCCGTGGCCAGCCATGCCCGGGCGCTGGCGTATGTGCCGGGGGACGAAGTCGTGCCGGTGGCGGGGCTGGTGCGGGATGCCTATCCCCGCACCCTCACCCCGGCGCGGGCCGCACGAATGCCTGCCGTGCGCCCCGGCACCAGCGCCCGGGGCGTGGACTGTGGCCTGAGCACCGTGGCCATCTCGCCCAAGGCCGATGGCGCCGCCCTGCTGCTGCTGGCCAGCCCGGCGGCGTGCCAGCGCTGGAACCTGCACCCCCGTGCCCGGTGGCAGGCTGCCGTCAGCCTGGGCGCCGCCCCGGAGGCGCCCATGCTGGCCGCCCAGCAGGCGGCGCAGCAATTGCTGCACAACCAGGGGCTGGCCGTAGCCGATGTGGCGGTGGTCGAGCTGCACGATGCCTTTGCCGCCCAGGCGCTGGCGTTTGCGGATGCCCTGGGCCTGCCCCTGGACGCCATCAACCGCCAGGGCGGGGGGCTGGCCCGGGGGCATCCGATC
>CABIIJ010000099.1 GCA_902175065.1 uncultured Comamonas sp.
GGTTCATCTCGTCCAGGAACTCGCGCTTGCGAGTCCTCTTGGTTTTGCGCTCGAATCCGCTCTCGCCCAGGCTCATCTGTTTCATACCGCCACTGTCTCACATCGGGCGCTGGCGCCGAGGTTGTGCAGACCTTCCCTAGCTATCAAATCCAAAATCTCTACAAATACAACACAAGCTGGGATGCAATAAGTGCGTGCAAAAACGTGGCAGATGCGTTTGCTCCAGCAGTCGCAGATACGTTAAAAAAAGCAGTTTCTGATGCTCGATTCAAGACATTGCTCGCCAAACCACAGCAATAACTAATCACCGACGCTTTGCATTTATAGCGCACCAGTGCGCAACCGCTTCACTTTCAGCATTGCGAATTTACTCGTTATAAGCTGTCACTTACGGTAATCTAGCTTGGTGCTTTATTTCATCCAAATATATTGAATAATTGGATGTAAGAATTTCACATCCCTAAAACCTCTATTTAAAATACTACCGTGAATAATATTTCAAAAACATGGGTGCAAAAATTTGACCTTATCGAAAAGGCAGGCGGTGAAAAATTAAAAAATATAAAGAATTTATCTCCCAGAGAAAGAATGAAAATCAATTTCAATTTTTTGGCTTTTGTTTTCGGTCCATTTTATTATTTATCAAAAGGAATGTGGAAGAAAGCTATTGTCATCTCGATTGTAGGCATTTTAATAACACTGATATTGTTTTCCATCTTGGCATCAATGAACATCAGGATCGCTCAACTTGGTGTTCTGACTTCCGCATGGTTCGCGTCACGTGCCAATGTTGATTATTATCGAAAAATAGTAAAAAACGATAATAGCTGGTGGTGATAAGAATATAAATTCTAAAAAATTTGGCAGTTTAAATATTAATCATCAAATTCAAAACATGAAACTGTATAAAATTATGAAAAAATCTACATTCGCAATTACTCTGTTATTTATACATATATTTACTCCTGTGCAGGCACTAGAAGTACCGGAAAGTGTTATAGAAAAATATGTTCAGATGAAACTTCCAAAATCTATTGCTGGGGTTAATATTTCATCGGCAAAAATAAAATTACTCAATGCAGATGCCAAGCTATGTGCAGTTGCACGCCCAAAAATCATTCCGAAAGACATTCCATTTTGCGCCACATTGACTCCAACGTGGCGCCAGGAAACAGCATCTCTTCTTGGATTTAATATGCAACTAGATTCATTGGATGCGACAGGGCTTTCTGAAAAACACATCGAGAATACAAAAAAACTTGTAAATCAAACAATATTACCATCTCTTGATGGCATTGAAATCTACAAGGCAGACAATTTTATTGGAAAACGGGTTTCAGACATAAAAATAAAACCTGGAAAAATTGATCTTATATTTTAAGAAATAAATTTGTTATATTAGAAATGAAATTGCATATATTTTCCCTTTTGTTCTGCATGGGTCTTTTGGCTTGTTCAAATGAAAATGCAGCACCTTCTGAAAAACTGACTCTTGAGGTTGCCACAAAGAATGCAAAAAATAGCATGTTGCCTGGCACAGAGATCAGTAATGTTGTACGAGAAAATGGTTGGCAGGACACCAGCTCTGTCAACCTTTATAAAGTGCGCTACAATTATGAGTTGGTCTTAACAGAAGACCTTCCTCACGCAATATTGGAGTTGGCGAAAAATTATGAAAAAGAGATCAAAGGCAATCTGGAAACCTTTGATACGGAAAAAATCGCTCACTTGGATCCTAGACAAATGAGTTATCTCCAGCTGATGCTAAATGGAAGGGAATGGATTGATAATCAGAAAAATTTCCCAGAGAGACGTGACATTTTTCTTACGAAATGCGACCAATGCATGGCCTATTGGAATAGCGAGGAGGGAGGAGAAGATGCTACTCGACTTCGACGCTTCTCTTATATGCAAGCATGGTCATATTTTGAATCAGCAGGATTTAAAGACGATAGCAAAAAAGGCGATGCAGCCCTATGGAACACCACTACATCTTTTATGAAAACAGAAAATGGATGGATGGAGGCTAATTAAAATCATGCATAGCTATTAATAGCATTAATATTGTACCTTGGTGCATGAGAAACGAATATTCGATATTTTTCCATCAAGGCAAAATGATTTGTCTTATATTATATTTCAAGGAAAAAATGTCACGGGCTTCAATGTAATATTTTCAACCCCGGCGCCCCTGAGGTGCATGGTGCAGAAAATAATCGTCGTTTTGGCTTTCACCCCAATGGCTGCGATCTGCCGCTGGATGTTTTCTTCGTGGTGAATCTTGCGCCCATGCAGATCCTTGGCATTTGCGGGCACAGCGATGATCGCCGCACAAAACGCGGGCAGGTTCGGATAGCTGACCGAGACTTCGGAGCGTGCCGCAAGCACGACGGATTGCAGCATGTGCAGCCTGTTTTTGCCGGTCTTGCGAGAGTTTTCAACCTCCAGCCAGATGCAGCCAGACGCACCGACCAAAAGACCATCCGGATGCTTGTCGGCAGCTGGCTCCAGCTGCCGCAGCTGGGATTCCGCCAAAACCTCAAAGCCATGCTGCGCACGCAGCAGGAACAGTACGCCCACAGCCCACAGGTCGTGCTTCCAACTTGCAGGTGGCTGCCACTTTCCATGCCGGACTTCGCCGTAGCGCGTACCTGCCCGGGCCGCCGGAGCGTGGCCGCGTTCATTCAGCCAGGCTGCCCCCCTTTGCGACAGCACAAACGCTGCGCCCGCATGGCGGCCAGGCAGCTGGCGCGCAATCACGTAGCGAAGCGCTTGCAGTTTGCGTATGTATTTCTCCGCATACTTGCGGGCGTGCTCGTTGTTCGGGTGCATGTACCGCCCGATCTCTTGCGCGCGCAGCCAACCGAAGTTGGCGATCAAGCGCAAGGCATCGGCTGCACGCTCGTCGGGCTCAAGTGCAGGCATACGCTTCAATGGTGTGGTGCTCATACTTGGTATAGCTGATTCGGGCAGCGATACCAGGGGATATTCCTGCTCTTTTTTGAGCAGGAATATCCCGCCGCGGTGCGGCCTTCCGTGGCCTCTGCGAGTCGGCCACTCGCGCAGGCTGGATCAGTTTTCTGCGAAAACTTCCTTGCCGCCTTTGCCTTTTCGCCGTGGCTTCGCCTCGGCTACAGCGCACTGCTGCGCGTGCTCGTAGCGCTTCCCGTGTCCTGTGGACCGCCTGCGGCGCCGTCTTTCGACGGACGGGCATCCAGCCTTTTTCCCCCGCCCTGCGGTCGGGTCGCTGTTCGCCCCCCAGTAGCCTTTTCTGGCTACTGGGGCCCCGTCGGCGATCCGCTGAAAAAGCCCGGATGCCCGTCCCTCTGCGAGGTCGGGAAGCGGGGCTTCGCCCCCACTGAGCTCCTGACCGACCTGGTCCGCAAGCGGCCCTGGCTCGTCGTCCAGGACTCACCGGCTCCGCGGCCTGGACCAGGGGCTAGCGCCCCCACTTTCGCGGCTCCGCGCCGACCTCTGCGCTTCGCTTCGGGATCGTCGACGCGGCCCGTGAAAGCGGCTCCCCCGCCAGCGCTGCGTGGCCAACATGATGGCCATGCATGGAGCCTTGATCACTATGAGCCTGCGTAGTGCTATTCAGCCTGAAAACGCACAAAAAAGGCCCGGGTTACTACACCCGGGCCAAGAGAGGACATCAGAGGAAACATTGAGAGTTGAGACCTGCGTTCGTCAAAGCTTATGACCTTTGCACACACTGTTCTCATTTACGTATAGCACGCGCACTACCCCCATGAGGGGCTTAAACGCAAAGATATTTTTACATCGAAACTACCTGCGATCAAAGGTAGGTATTGGGTTATCGGACCAAGTGCGTCGAAATAGCCGCCGTCATGCTAGGCCGTGCTGCCTATACATGGTTAGACGATATCAAGCTGTATCGATACGGCAGCGATATCGTTGCGATATCAATCCTGGTATCGATATCAATAACACCGCAAAGGATTTCTAATGACAACCCAACCCTTGACGCAAGCACTGGTTAGCGCGACAGCAAATCGTCTTATATCTGAAAGCAACAAGCAGCCTTCTAATCGCGAAGTATTGCGTGAAATCGGCTCAGGCAGCCTGACGACTATTACTAAGTTCATGAGAAACTGGCGCAGCGAAGCTGCGGCACTGGGTGCAGCTATTCGGCCATTACCAGAAAAACTATTGCGGGAACTCGAGCAATTGCAGCGCCATAACGAGAAGGCTGTGCGCGATGAGTTAGCAGCAGAGCTTGAAAATGCCTATGACACCGAGCAGCAATTGATTCAAGAGAACGAACAAATGTTAGCCCAGGTCGTCACCTTACAGGCTCAACTGGAGACGGCCCGACAAGAGAGCACCGCTGCTCATGCACAAGTGGCTCAGTTGCAAGCAGGTGCAGCAACCTTCAAGCGCGAGTTGGAGAGTGAGCGAGAGACTGCAAATAAGCTGCGCATTGAGCTGGCAAAAGCATCGTTACGCATTGACGAGTCGATACCGCAATTGAAGCAGGAGCTGAAGGAGTGCCGAAGTCAGTTGGATCTTGCCCGCAAAATCCAGGTAGACGCCGAGTTGAAAGCGGCTGTTGCCCATGAGCGTGCAGCAGGTTTGACTCAACGGATGAGCGAACTTAAGCGCTGAATGTCTATCCGTGGGCTGCTTCCGGTTTCAAACACACTGGGTTGTAGCCGTTTAGGTACTTGACAGTGAATGACTCAGATCAGCCTTTAGCTGCCTGATCAGCAGCGGTTGCTGCCACCCACAGCCTCCTCGCGAGCGCTCGGTCACAACCATATAGCGGTCATCCGAGAACCAAGGCGCGAGTCGGCCCTACGACGGCTTTCAGGTGAGTAGCCGACGCTGGCTATCGGTATCCACCATGGGACTGCTAGATGTCCGCTACGCAGTGCATGGACAGGCGCTGCCGACCCAAAGCGGAAGTAAGCGACTTAAGGAAGCGGACATTCAGGGACGTTCAAAGTGAGCGGCCGTACGCGACTCTTTTCGCGCAGCCGCTCGACTGACGAATTGAGCCTCATGGGGCGTCCGCGAGCGCATTTGCTTCAGTAAGGCGTTCGTAGCGGCGAAGCACTGATGCGTTTTCTATTTCGTTTCGAAAAGTCTCGATCAGAGTAATTACTTCATCATGAAGTAGAAGATATTCGTCTACAGTGAGATTCGTAGCTTCGCCATGGGCGATGTGATTTCGCGGATTGACAAGATTGCTGTCGATAAACTTTAAACGTGTAGCAAACTGAGACCCATCAAGTCCTAGAGCAGCGATTATGTCTTGCAGCACAGTCGATGATAAATTGGACTTTGTATCGATAACCCTCTTGTAAGGCACATTAGACTGACGATCCAACGCCGTACAGAAAAAATCAGCGAGGGCATTTGCGCCTGAAATCTTTTCGCTGGCACTTAATTCAGCGAACTTCGATCGGAGTGTCAGTCCGATAAAGTTTGCTGCAAGTCGACGATATGGCAAGCGAGTCGAGGCAACATACTCAATATAGTGGGAAGACGAGGCCTTAACAAAGCCCTCCCAGTGTGCATAAAGTAAGGCAACTGCCCCTCGGATTAGGACTCGTAATCGAAGGGGTTCTTCGCGAAATTGCTGCACTAGCGCTCGTAAGTCAGTAAGTTCCCTTCGACGCCAAACAAGCTCCTGAGCGATTTTATCAATCAACTGCTCCGTTGTTCGAATCATTGTGATTCCCGTCGCTATTTCTTGAATAGATCGCGGCCGAGGGGAATTAGCCTTGGCAATCGTCTGTTAGCTGTTACACCTGCTGTCGCCCAATCGGTGAATTTCGGGTTACTCCAGAGGGAGCGTGCGCGTTCGGCAATCTCAGCCTTAGAGCAAAGGGTGCCCGAAGCGATATTGAATGCGACACCAAGCCCCACAGTCTCATAGAGTGAGAGGAGGAAACCTCCTTCGTGGCGTTTCTTCTTTACGCTGTAACGCTTGAATGCGCAATCTTCCAGAGCTTCATTCAGAAGCAAGAACGTTTCCTCGAATAATTTTTTGGCCGGAGCCATTTTGTATTTCTTGTTCTGAGCAAGTTCAGTCATCTTGTCGGTGATAAAGACCCCGACATCCCCAACAGACTTGATTTCGGTCGGAGCGACCTGCGATAGAACAAGAAAGCGAAGAGCCAATTCGACATCATATGCTTCCTCAAGTGGTCTATCACTCAGTGCAGTTGTTGCAATAAATTCCTCGTTTTTTGAAAGGTTCTTCAACCAGTCGAAGAATGGTTTGTTTATCATGATGAGCAGGCAGTTGCGGACCTCCTGCGGACTCAGTTCAGAACCACCTGTATTCAGGCGTTGAAAGAGATCGTACTTGGCAGTCTCATCGCTCTCCTTGAGAACAATACTTGCGGCGATTTTCGAGCGCTTCAAGACCAGTTGAAGGTCCTTTGATAACGATTTCTTTGGATCGTCCTTGTCTTCCCATTGAACATCCTTTAGTGCAGGGAGGTACTTGGTTCCATCCAGAATGAGGGGCTCAATTTCATTGCCGTTTTCATCCCTGAGGATACCGACGAATTGTAAAATCGTTGAAAGGCGCTGTAGGCCGTCCACAACATCCCACACGCCATCAGCCCGCTGGCTGACAAAAATCGGAGGGAGTGGGATACCCAACAGAATCGACTCGATAAGGCCAGTTTTCTGGCCGTGGGACCATCGGAAAAATCGCTGGAATTCCGGATGTATATCGAGTTCTTGACGTTCATACATGCTGATCCATTCGCTAATCGACATGGGGTAGCCATCGGTCTTGATTTCTTTTCGTTTCTTTTCGATTTGAACTGCCAGAGACATAGGTACTCCTTGGTTGCTCTTAATATTAATTCGATATATGGATTATGAGGCCAAACTGCTATCAAAAATATCCGTCAAGTCTGTTTATGAATTGATATTAATGCGGCAATTACACGCGCGGAATCATTCGTCCAGCAAGGGAACCGCCTTATTGGATCCGTATAGCAGCTCTAATAATACAGGAGTTGGAGCACAGCCCCGAAAGTTCGCTAAGTGTCGGGTCCCGGACGATCGTATGGCCGCTTGTGGAACAGATCTGATCTGAATCGCCCAGGGTTTTGTAGACAGTCAAGAGCCTCCTATTTCCTGTCCAATAGGAGCCAGTATGAGCAGTCAACGTTACCCCGAAGAATTCAAGACCGAGGCGGTCAAACAAATCCTTGACCACGGCCACAGCGTGGCCGATGTCTCCAACCGCCTGGGCGTAAGCACCCACAGCCTGTACAAATGGGCGCGTGAACGCCAAATGCCGCTGGCAGCACGCACCCAACAACTGAGCCAAAGCGATGAACTGCGCCGCCTGAAGGCCGAGCTCAAACGGGTCACCGAGGAGCGTGACATCCTAAAAAAAGCGGCGGCGTACTTCGCGCGGCA
>CABIIJ010000100.1 GCA_902175065.1 uncultured Comamonas sp.
GGCCTGCTTCGTGGGGGCCTTCTGCGGCCCGCGTTCCCCCCGGCTGCGCCGCAGTGCTACCAGCCCTTCGTACGCCTGGGGCGGTAAAACTTCATGGGCCGGGCGGGCACGGGCAAACCACGCATCATCCAGCTCAGGGGTATCCGGGTCGGCAGCAAGGGCCGCATTGATGCGGGCATCCTCTTGCTGCGTGGGCAGATCCACCACGCGGCCAGAACGGGTTCTGATGGTTTCAGGCTTGGCGGGCATAGCGTTGCACCTCTCTTCGATTGGCCTTGCGCAAACTGATGATGGTTTTGATTGTAATAACAAACAAATAATTCTGAAAAGCATTGCTTGTGTGCAGCATGTTCGCTACACTGCGTCCGTGCTGAAAAGCATGGTGTGTCGTAACACCTTTGAACCAGCGGTTGCAACTCCCACCGATAAGCGGAGTTTTGTCACGCCCAAATTCCGGGGAATGGTGCGCTTGCACCATCCCTTCATGGTTTCGGGCGGGATGGGCCTGCCCGTAAGGATGGCCGCACGGCTGGTTCCGTGTTACGAACATCCCGTCCACCTACTGCCCGTCGTAAGGCAAACGGTGGCCCTTGAGTCTCAACCAGGAGCCAAGCCATGACCAAACCCCAGGGCCAAACTATGCCCAAAACCACCTCGTTTGCCGCAGGCACCCTTGACGCTATCCAACTGCACGGCCAGGCGGTGAACTGCGCCGCCATGGCCCGCTGGTACACCCAGCGCGGCAATTGGCTGGCCGCCGCCCGCAAAACGCGCCAGCACCTGGCCGCGCTGCGCCAACTGCAACAACTGGAGGGCTGACCATGACCCGCAAAACCACCACGCCCGTCCAGGGCGCAGCCGCTGCATTGCCTGAATCTGCAAAAAAGGGAGCTGTTACCGCGCGTTCTGAAAGTGATTCAAAAACAAAAGGCAACAAAACCATTAACCAAAAAGCGCAATACGCTATCAAACTTAATCAGGAGCAACAACCCATGACCAGCGCCACGGCCCCGCAAGACGTGTTCGACTGCATCGCCGCAGGCATCCCCCGTGAGCAGTGGGGTGATGCTCTGGCCCAATCCATCCCTGCCCCG
This sequence comes from uncultured Comamonas sp., assembly GCA_902175065.1. Classification (GTDB taxonomy): domain Bacteria; phylum Pseudomonadota; class Gammaproteobacteria; order Burkholderiales; family Burkholderiaceae_C; genus Comamonas. The sequence goes on from CABIIJ010000100.1 coordinate 1,095, forward strand.
TATGACCGGGGCGAGCTGGCCCAGCAGGTGCAGGCCGTGCGCCAGGCAGACCAGCAGGCCGTAGCTCAAAGCCGGGGGCAAGCGTGTGCTGTGCATGAATCGATCAAGGATTTTTTATTTGAGGCAAGCGATCAAGCCGCCCTGCTGCGTGATAAGAGCAAGGCCCTTTTTGCCTTGGCCCATTTTGTGGAAGTGGCCGGAGAGACCAATGCGGCGCCGATGCAATATCTGGCGGAACTGATTGACCTGGTAGGCCAGGCCCTGGAAAGCCGCACCGGCGCACTGGTCACGGCGATTGAGGATGCGCTACAGGTGCAACGCGCAATTGAAAAGAAAGGCGGTGCAGTATGACCAATCAGCAATCCCTGATGTCCGTCCCCCGCCTGGATACTGCTGGCATTGCCGAGCTGTTGGGCCTGAGCCGTGAACACGTCACAGACCGCATCATTAAACGGGTGGATTTTCCCCGGCCCTTTATCAACGTGAGCCGCCGCACGCGCTATTGGCGCACCAGCGATGTTCTGGCCTGGTGCCAGAAGGAGAAGAGAGGGGGACGCGCATGTTGAATACGCCCATGCCCCCCGCAGCAGTCATAGCCGCCGGTGTGCCTTGCATGGATGTAGCTGCCTTGGCCGCTTTGCTAGGTTGTGCACCCCACTATGTGCGCCACCATGTGAGCAAGCGGCCGGGCTTTCCGCAGCCCGTTATTTGTATCAGCTGCAAGGTATGTTTTTGGCGTACTAGCGATGTGCTGGCCTGGTTAAATCGCTCCCGTGTGCGGGGCCTGCGCTTGGCGGATATTGATGCGCCGCGCCTGACCGTAGCGGGCATTGCGGATCTGCTCGGTTGCACGCCCCAGCATGTGGCCGATGTGCTTACCAAACGAGCAGATTTCCCGCTGCCGTGCATTGCGCTGAGTAGCCGCCTGCGCAGCTGGCTGTACCGGGACGTGCTGGCCTGGCTTGGCAGTAGCATGCAAGCGAGCGTTCCCCCATTTATGGATGCTGCGGCTGTGGCCACACGGCTGGGTTGCACTCGTCGGCATGTGACTGAGTGCCTGGTTAGGCAGGCAGATTTTCCCCAGCCCTTTTTGCAAGCCAGCCGCCGCTTGCGCTTTTGGCGCACCAGTGATGTGCAGGCGTGGATTGCGGGGAGGGGGCGTTATGAGTGATTTACTTCAGGAAATCGCCCAGCGTTTGCAGGCGGACTATGCTTTCAAATCCACGAAGGACGGCAAGTTTTTGCGCAAGGGCTGCTGCCCTGGCTGTGGGCGCAAGAGCCTGTGGACGTATGCGGCTACCCCTTGGGTCGTGCGTTGTGAGCGGCTGAACCATTGCGGCTATGAGGCACACGCCAAGGATTTGTACGGCGATTTGTTCGAGAGCTGGAGCGATCGGGCGCACGCTGCACAGCAGTGCCTGCCTGAAGCGCAGCGCAATCCCAACGCGGCGGCCGATGCGTATTTGCAGCAGGCCCGGGGCTTTGATCTGGCCCTGGTGCGGGGGCTGTATACGCAGGAGCAGTATTACGATCCCAAGGCTGATCGGGGCCGGGGCGCTGGCACGGCCACCGTGCGCTTTGCGGTAGCCGATACGTGGTGGGAGCGGTTGATTGACCGACCCGCCCGCTTCGGCAAAAAGAAGGCCAACTTCAAGTACGGGGGCAGCTACGCCGGGCGCTGGTGGGCAATGCCCGGTTTAAGTTTTGCCGCGCCTGACCCAGCCCGCCCCGACGGGCCTATGCCGCCTGCTGAATTATGGTTGGTGGAGGGTATTTTTGACGCCATTGCCCTGGCACACCACGGCATTGCGGCGGTGGCATTGATGAGCTGCAACAACTATCCGGCGCAGGCGCTGGCCGATGTGCGGGCATTGATCGACCGCCAGGGCAAGCAGGTGGCGCCGCCGCGCCTGGTGTTTGCCCTGGATGGTGACAAGGCCGGGCGTGAATACACGCTGCGGCATGTGCGCCGTGCACTGGCCGATGGCTGGCGGTGTACGGCGGCGCAGGTGCCCCAGCGCAGCGGCAAGCAGGACTGGAACGATCTGCACCTGCGTGAGCGGTTGGGTGAGAAAGACCGCAAGGAGTACCAGTACCACGGTGCTTTGCTGGTGGCTGAATCGGCGCTGGAGAAGGCGCTGCTGATGTACCACCACACGGGCCGCACCGAGTTTGACCTTGACCACGGGCAGCGGCTGTATTGGTTCAAGCTGGACTTGGCGGCGTACAGCAAGGCCAAGGACGATTTGGAGAAGGAACAGGAAGAAGGTCCCCCGGCGCCGTACCTTGGCGAGCATGATTTGCGCAACAAGGCCATCGAACAATCCGCCGTGCTGCAACCCATTGCCAACTGCCTGCCCAGGGCGCTGTATTACCAGCGCAATGAAGTAACGCAGGAGTCGTGGTACTACTTCAGCATCGCCCAGCCCCACGGTGGCCAGCCGGTAAAGGGGACGTTTACTGCCGGGCACTTGACGGCGGCCAGTGAATTCAAAAAGCAATTGCTGCACTTGGCCCCGGGAGCTATTTACAGCGGCAGCAGCGCCCAGTTAGAGCGCATGATGCTGCGCCAACTGGACAACATCAAGGTTGTTCAGACGGTGGATTTTGTGGGGTACAGTGCCCAGCACAAAATCTATTTGCTGGGTGACTATGCAGTGGCCGATGGGCAGGTGTTGCAGGCCAATGAGGAAGATTATTTTGAGGTGGGCAAGCTGAGTATCAAAAGTTTGCAGCGCTCTATTCACCTGCGTATCAACCCAGATCCGCAAACGCAAGATAAAGGCTGGCCACAGCACCTGTGGGCGGCTTTTGGCGCCCCGGGCTATGTGGCCCTGGCGTACTGGTTTGCCAGCCTGTTTGCCGAGCAGGTGCGGGCAGAACAGCGCTCTTTCCCCTTCCTTGAAATCGTAGGCGAACCAGGCAGCGGCAAGACCACGCTGATTCAGTTTCTATGGAAGCTGTTCGGGCGGGACTATGAAGGATTTGACCCCAGCAAATCAACCGCCGCAGGGCGGATGCGCACCTTCACGCAGGTGAGCAATCTGCCCATCGTGCTGATTGAAAGCGACCGCGAAACCAAGGCCGGCAATAGCGCCCATGTACGCAGCTTTGACTGGGATGAACTCAAGGACGCCTACAACGGCAACAGCGTGCGCACTACGGGCGTGCGCACCGGCGGCAATGAGACCTACGAACCGCCGTTTCGGGCCAGCATCGTTATCAGCCAGAACAACCCGGTGCAGGCCAGCCAGGCCATCATGGAGCGTATCTGCCACATGACGTTTACCACCCGGGGCCACACGGCGGGCAGCTTCGAGAGCGCTAAAAACCTGGAAACCTATGAAATGGAGCAACTCAGTGGCTTTGTGCTGTACTGCCTGTGCCGTGAGCAGCAGGTTTTGGCCACCTTTGAAGCTGAAACTGAGAAGGCTACCGCCTGGCTGCTGGAGCAAGACGGTATCCATAAACCACGCATTGCAAAGAACCATGCGCAGCTTTTGACAGCGGTAGTGGCTCTGCGCCGCTTGGTGCGCATGTCAGAGGCGCAGTTTGATGCGGTGCGGGCGCATATCGTGGCCATGGCACAAGAGCGCCAGCAGGCTATCAGTGCAGACCATCCCTTGGTGCATGAGTTTTGGGAGGCGTTCGACTATCTTGACGGCATCCCCCGGCCTGCATCATTTGGCCTGGTGAACGCTCCCCGGCTGAACCACAGCCGCGATAAAGGCCTGATTGCCGTGAACCTGAATGAGTTTGTGGAGCTGGCCAGCGAACGCCGCCAGCAAATCCCAGCTTTGACCGAGCTGAAGAAGGTACTGCGCACCAGCAAAACCCGCCGCTTTGTGGACAGTGCCCGGGTCGTCAAAAGCGCCATCAAAACCAGCGCCGATGACGTGGGCAAATCGGTGCGCTGCTGGGTGTTTGAGGCGGGCGGATAGACCGCCCAGGCCATCAGGCACCGGCCAAAGCTTGCTGCCCCTGTTTTGAACTGCCCCGATGGATGCCAGGCAGTGCAGAACAGGGGTTTTTTTGTGCCATTCGATCCCCTGCGTTCCCGATGCCGGATGACGGTTGATTGTTTAAGGGTTTACCCTCAATTTTTGAGAGTTTCAGCCCAAAAAATGGAAATTTTGAAAAAACCGGGGAGGGGTCAGGAAAAGCGTAACCTATGTAACCTTAGTAAGTGCTAACCTGGAAAGCCTTATGTAGTAATGGTTTTAAGAAATCACTCTTGTAACCTTTTCTGTAACCTTGGCGTAACCTGGTTACAGAAAATTGGGTAACTTTCGGGAAAAATAAAATTCAACAAAAATAACAAGTTATCAATCCGCTGTAACCGAGGTTACGCTGCGGCACAAATTTTTGTAACCAGCCAAACCTAGCATTCATGCGGGTTTGTGGGTAATTTCAGGGGTCGGTTACGCTGGTTACACTTTTCCCGACCCCTTCCCGGATTTCAGCCAGGCGAAGGCCCGCAGAAGCGGCCTGGGAATGGGGACAAATTCAGCCAGGCCCCGGTGGGCCGGACGGGCACGGACACGACGGCACGCCATGCCACGGGCAACACTGACACCGGGCCGAATTCACCCAGCAGCAAGGCCCGCGGTACGGGAACGTTCAGGGCAACGCCGTACAAAAAAATCTCGTAATTTCCCGTAATTCTTCGGGGGTCGTTTTTTGCCGCCCATGCCAAGCCTGGCCCCGTTTCCGCCATGCCGACCTACTCGTAATTTCCGACCCACAAAGCGGGGAGGCGCGGTGGGGGCTTTCTAGCGCTCCGCGAGGGGTGGACGAGGGATTTCTATGCCTGCAGGACGGCATAGGCGGGCGCTGGTGAAGCGACAAGAACTTGACAGTGGGGGCAGCTGCATCGAAAAGAAAAGGGCGCATAAGCGCCCTGGAGAGGTTTGCGGGGGGCGTCGTGAAAGCGCAAAAAATCAGTCGATGGCCGTGGCTGTGGGCTGGTCATCGCGACCCGGGAAGCTAATCCGGGCTGCAGCTTTGTACCACCATATGAAAACATGCCCTGACTGATTCGCGAACGTGCCCGTGTTGCACCCAATTCGGGGACGTGTAATCGCGTGCAATACTATGCGGCATGAAATCCACCTTAGCCTTTTTGCTGTTCTTTGCCGTGTTGGGATTCTTGCCTCTGCCTTTTGCCTTGGCAGCGGGGGCTTTGCTGGGGCTGCTGCTGGTTTGGGCCATTTTGGAAACCTGTGGCATTTTGAGCGAGCGTATCGTCACGACGCTGTTTAAGTAAGTGCCGCCCTGGTGTGTCCTAGCGCAAAGGACCGCACACAGATACCACAGCCAACCGACAACTAAAAAAGTCCAATGAGCTACCTGCGAGAGGCTGGTCAAGGGGGCGTGATAATTTTTATGTTGGTATTTTTGTTGGTACTTTTATTTTTAGAAAATAAAAAATCTAACATTCATAAGTGTTTTTAATGCTTTTTCCTATCCCGCCGCTCCATGAAAATCAAGGGCTTGCATCGTTTCGGTGCAAGCCCTTTTGTTTTTATCCCCCAAAGTGTCTGCATTTCACTGCGTTGCAGTGGCCGGCCTTGGTAACCTCTGCCCAAAGTGCTTGCCGCCGTAGCTGTCAAATCAGCGGCGGCAGTGCTTTTATGGGCATGTAGAGGTTTCCCCGGTAAAAAAGAAAGCAAAAAGCCTGCGCAGCGTGGGCAAGGGGATAAAAGGCCGGCGTGTCGGGGGAAGTGGTTGAGGGCGGGGAGGAAAACCCCGTCTGGCGGAAAAGTGGTGCCGGGGTGCGCCCGTTGCGTCAGGCAAGAAAAACCAAAACCGTCCTGGTGGGCGGCGGTTTTCGGTCAGGGATCAGGGATCAGAGCGCGTCTACGCTGTACTCGCCCAGGGGCGGTTCCTGGGACAGCAGGCTGATCACTTCTTCAGGTGCACGCGGCTCTGGCTGTGGAGCGGTTTCGTGCTGTCTGGACTGGAATTCCATCACGGAGTCGAAGAAAGTCATGGCCTTGCCTTTCGGGTCGTTGGGGGTGCTGCGTCTCTATCCAATGTTTCGTGTCTTTGAATGGTTGACTACGTTTGTGAAAATGTCGTGAAAGCGATTGATTTTTACGATGCGATACATTGTTGCGGTCGCTCCCGTTGGTACGGTGCAGGCAGCACATCACCAGGCACGGCAGGGGGCATGGCCCGTTTTCGTCAGCTGTTCCGGAATTCCGAAGGGGACATGCCTGCGTAGGCCTTGAAGGCCCGGCTGAAGTGGGCGCTGTTGTTGAAGCCGCAGGCCATGGCGATGTCGGTGATGGTGTGCTGGGCCAGTTCGGGCCGACGCAGTTCGCGCATGACCAGTTGCAGGCGGCTGTGCTGGATGAATGCGCCCAGGCTGATGTCTTGCCCCGCAAAGCCGTTGTGCACATGGCGCTTGCTGCAGTTGAGGGCGGTGGCGATGGCCTCGACTGACAGATTGGGGTCACGCAGGTGCGTGGCCACATAGGCGCAGATGCGGTCGTGCAAGGCTTGGCGCTGGGTGCGGGCCGTGCCTTTGCCGACCAACTCCTGCAGGGACAGGTGCACCATATCCACCAGCAATTCGCCGGCACGTTGGGCCAGGGGGGCGGACATGGTGCCCAGCTCCTGGTAGGTGCTGCGCATGGTCTCCAGTGCGATGCGGGCAATGCCGCTGCTGCCGCCGATGTTGCGCCCCATCAGCCCCTCCAGGCTCAGGCCGCGCTGCACGATGCTGCGGCGTGGCAGCATCAGGATCAGGTGTTCGGTGTGCTGGGGATTGGCCACTTCGTAGGGGTGCGAAGTGTCGTAAATCACCCAGCTGCCATTGCTGGCACTGGCCTGCTGTCCGTCCTGGTGAACCTGGGCGGTGCCGGACCACGGGGCCACGATTTTGAGGTAGGCCTCCTCGCTGTCCCGCAGGCGATGGCTGTCACGCACCACGCGGTGGCGCCCGGCATCGAGCCGCGTGAGGACGACCTCTCCGGCCGAGGCGACGTACAGGTGGCCATCGAACCGGGTATCACCGTACAGGTCGGTCTGCAGCCCGTTGAACAGTTGCGCCATCCAGTCACGCCACGCAGGCGCGGTGTCCTGCTGCGGCAGGCCATCGGTGCTCAGTACACGCGCTGTGCTCATCGGTTGTCTCCTCATGCCTGCGGTGATTGCAGCGGTTCGCATTATGGATGCTCTGCACAAATCGAGCGGCAAGCCTGCGCTGCGGATCGGGATGGGCTGCAAGGCGCAAACCGCAGCGATAGCCGTAGCTATCGAGAGGATTTGCAACGCCGCAGACCGCCCGAGGCCGCAGATGCAGGCGGCGCGGCGATTTGTGCAGAGCATCCTCAGGCACTTGCCCGGCAAGCTGCCTTGGCCCGCGTCCAGCCAGGGCGGACTACTAGGGAAAGCCCTTGATCGCTTGCATGATTCGTCAAGTGATTTATGCACGTTGTGCACAGCGCTGCAGATGGGCACTTTTTATCATCGGGACATCTCTAGCCGAAAAGTTGCTTCGATGGCAAGGAGATATGTCAAAAGTTTGCTGAAAAGCATTTTGGGCGGCGGTTTTTTCGATCTACATCAAAAAAATTGGCCCTGCCTTTCCAGGCAGTGACCGGCTGTCGCTATCCCGGAGAACCAAGGAGAGACTTCCATGATTGAACAACCCATGCTCATTGGCGGACAGACCGCGCAAGCCGGCAATGGCGCCACGTTTGAGCGCAGGAATCCGCTGGATGGCAGCGTGGCGACACGCGCACCGGCTGCCACCGCTGCCGATGCCGTGCGGGCCGTCGAGGCGGCGCAGGCTGCTTTCCCCGCGTGGGCTGCCGTGGGTCCCACGCAGCGGCGCCAGATGCTGATGAAGGCCTCGCAGGCCCTGGCCGCCAAGGCCGATGCCTTTGCCGCTGCCATGGCGGCAGAGACGGGGGCCTCCGGCATCTGGGCCGGCTTCAACGTCCACCTGTCGGCCAACATGTTGCTGGAAGCGGCGGCGCTGACCACGCAGATCAGCGGACAGGTAATCCCTTCGGATGTGCCGGGCAGCATGGCCATGGCCGTGCGCCAGCCCGCCGGGGTGGTGTTGGGCATCGCGCCGTGGAATGCGCCCGTCATCCTGGCCACGCGGGCCATTGCCACGCCGCTGGCCTGCGGCAATACCGTGGTGCTCAAGGGGTCGGAACTGTGCCCTGCCACCCACGGCCTGATCATCGAAGCGCTGCAGGAAGGCGGGCTGCCCCCGGGCGTGGTGAACTTCGTCACCAACGCGCCCGAAGATGCCGGCACCGTGGTGGAAGCCATGGTGGCGCACCCGGCCGTGCGCCGCGTGAACTTCACTGGCTCCACCCGCGTGGGCCGCATCATTGGCCAGACCTGCGCCAAATACCTCAAGCCCGCGATTCTGGAGCTGGGCGGCAAGGCGCCTTTCCTGGTGCTGGACGATGCCGACGTCGATGCCGCCGTGGCCGGCTGCACCTTTGGGGCGTTTGCCAATTCGGGCCAGATCTGCATGTCCACCGAACGCATCATCGTCGACGAGGCGGTGGCCGAGGAGTTTCTGGCCAAGCTGGTGGCCCGCGCCACGGCGCTGCCGCTGGGCGACCCGCGCCAGGGGCCGGTCGTGCTGGGATCGGTGGTGGACATGACCACCGTTGCCCGGGTCAACGAACTCATCGACGATGCCGTGGCCAAGGGCGCCAAGCTGCTGTGCGGCGGCAAGGCCAGTGACACGCTGATGCCCGCCACGCTGATCGACGGCGTGACGCCTGAAATGCGCATCTTCCGCGAGGAGACTTTCGCCCCGGTCAAGGCCATCGTGCGCGTGCGCGGCGAAGAAGAGGCCATTGCCATGGCCAACGACAACGAGTTCGGCCTGTCCTCGGCCGTCTACACCCGCGACGCGGCACGCGGCTGGCGCGTGGCTGCGCGTATCGAGGCGGGCATTTGCCACGTCAACGGCCCCACCGTCCATGACGAGGCGCAGATGCCTTTCGGCGGCGTGAAGAACTCGGGCTACGGCCATTTCGGTGGCCAGGCCGGTATCGATGCCTTTACCGATACGCGCTGGATCACCGTGCAGACGCAGCCGCGTGCTTACCCCTTCTGATACTCAAAAGGCGCTTCCAAGGAGAACTATTCAATGTCCTTTTCCCTTTCTTCCACTTGCCGCTGGGCGCTGGCAGCCGGTCTGTCGGGCGTGGCGCTGGCAGCCGCTGCCGCCCCGCCGCAAGACATTGGCCCAGGCCAGCGCTACTACGAAAAAATCTGCGCCAAGTGCCATGAGGCCGGTATCGGCCCCGTGCTCAAGGGCCGGGGCCTGTCGCCGGAGACCGTGATCGTTTTTGCCCGTATCGGGGTGAACGCCATGCCTGCGTTCCGTGTCACCGATATCGATGACGCCACCCTGCGCGACGTGGGGGTGTACCTGTCCAAAGCTCCGGCCCCGGCGCAGCCCGCAGCCGCTGCCAAGCCGTGAACGGGGGCCGCACCATGATGCACAGTGACCGCCGCCTTCTGCTGAAAAGCCTGACTGCCGCAGGCATGGCCATTTCCGGCGCAGGCTGGCTCCCGCTGGCTGGCGCAGCCCCCATGCCGACAGGCGCAGCCCGGGAGGGTGCCGACGATGTGCTGGCCCTGACGTCGGGCCAGCTGTCTGCCACGGCCCCGGATGCCGCCCTGAACGCAGCTTTCGCCACCGGCGTGCGCAGCGCCGCGCAGACGGCCAGCCATACCGCCTTGCACGGGCTGGACAGCGCCCCCTTCCAACGCCTGGGCCAGTTGCTCGGCGATGAACGCAGCACCTTGCTGGTCGGCCTGCTGGACGATGCCAGCGCCACGCTGGTGCTTGACATGGTGCGCTCGGCAGGGGGGCGCATCCTGAGCGAACACACCCATCGCATCGACGGGGATGCCGCTGCCTGGGCGCAGGCACTGGGCCGGGCACTGGCACTGGGCCAGCCCGCACCCGCTGCGCCCGTGGCCGCCGGTGCGCCGACCCGCGTCGCCTTCCGTTGCCTGATTTAAGAAAGAGACAGAGCATGACAAGCAAATACATGGCCTTGCCCCAAGGCGTGAGCGAAAACCAGTTCGATGCCGCCATTGCCCGCTTCCAGGCGGTTCTGGGCGCAGAGAACGTGCTGATCGACGGCGACGTGGTGCGCCCCTACAACAAGGTGATGATGGCCGTGCCCAGCGAGGAGCACACCTCGTCCGCCGTGGTCACTGCCACCACGGTGGAGCAGGTGCAGGAGGTCGTCAAGATCTGCAACGAGTTCAAGGTGCCGGTGTGGACCATCTCCACCGGGCGCAACTTCGGTTACGGCTCTGCCGCCCCGGTGCAGCGCGGCCAGGTGGTGCTGGACTTGCGCAAGATGAACAAGATCCTCCACGTCGATGCCGAGCTGTGCACCGCCCTGGTCGAACCGGGCGTGACCTACCAGCAGCTCTATGACTATCTGGAAGAAAACAACATCCCGCTGATGCTGTCCTTCTCCGCCCCCTCGGCCATCGCCGGGCCGCTGGGCAACACCATGGACCGTGGCGTGGGCTACACCCCGTATGGCGAGCACTTTCTGATGCAGTGCGGCATGGAGGTGGTGCTGGCCAATGGCGACGTTTATCGCACAGGCATGGGTTCGGTCAAGGGCGACAAGGCCTGGCAGGTGTTCAAGTGGGGCTACGGCCCGACGCTGGACGGCATGTTCACCCAGTCCAACTACGGCATCTGCACCAAGATGGGCTTCTGGCTGATGCCCAAGCCTCCGGTGTTCAAGCCGTTTGAAATCCAGTTCGACGAGGACAGCGACATCAACGAGATCGTCGAATTCATCCGCCCGCTGCGCATTGCCCAGATCATTCCGAACTCGGTGGTGATCGCTGGCCTGCTGTGGGAAGCGGCGACCTGCAACACCCGTCGCTCCGACTACCTCTCCACCCCCGGTGCCACGCCGGAGCACATCCTCAAGCAAATCCAGAAGGACAAGCATCTGGGTGCCTGGAACGTCTATTGCGCCCTGTACGGAACGCCGGAACAGGTGGAGGTGAATTTCAACATCGTCAAGGGCGCCCTGAAGAAGCTGGGCAAAGGCCGCCTGATTACCCAGGAAGAAGCGGGCGACACCCAGCCCTTCAAATACCGCTCGCAGCTCATGTCCGGCGTGCCGAACCTTCAAGAGTTTGGCCTGTACAACTGGCGTGGGGGCGGTGGTTCGATGTGGTTTGCCCCGGTGTCGCAGGCACGCGGCAGCGAGTGCGATGCACAGTACGGCCTGGCCAAGCAGATTCTGAACAAGCACGGCCTGGACTACGTGGGCGAGTTCATCGTCGGCTGGCGCGACATGCACCACGTCATCGACGTGCTGTACGACCGCTCCACCCCCGAGGAAACCCAACGCGCCAACGCCTGTTTCAACGAGTTGCTGGACGAGTTCGAAAAGCGCGGTTACGCCGTGTACCGGGTGAACACCGCTTTCCAGGAGCGTGTTGCACAGAGCTACGGCCCCGTCAAGCGCAAGCTCGAACAGACGCTCAAACGTGCCCTGGATCCCAACGGCATCCTGGCGCCGGGCAAGTGCGGCATCAATATTTAAGACCAAGCAATAGCGCAGCAACCGATGGCACTGCGCCCTGCACGCAACGGCAGGGCGCAGTGCCTGTGTTACGGGCTGCATACAGGAGACAAGATGAAAGCATCACAACTTGCCGGCGCTGCTGCGCTGGCGGCCTGGCTGGCCGCGGGCAATGCCTGGGCGGACGGGCACTACACCCCCGGGGTGGAAGGCCTGCAGGGCGCCAGCGTGCCTGGCCCCGGGGTGTATTACCTGGGCTATCTGGTGAACTACGACATCGACAGCCTGCGTGCGCCGGGCAGCAGCGCCGACATTCCCGGGCGCAATACCGGCACCGTCACGGCCCTGGCCAACCGCGTCGTCTGGATGACGGGGCACAAGCTGCTGGGCGCCGATTACGGCATGGAAACCATCGTGCCGGTCATGCGCACGTCGCTCACGTTCAACACGCCGGGCATCTCGGATTCGCGCTCCGGCGTGGGCGATGTCTACCTGGGGCCGCTGGTGCTGGGCTGGCACGGCCCGCAGTGGGATGCCGTGGCCGCAGCCGGGCTGTGGCTGGACAACGCCAGCGACAGCCACCCGGCTTCGCCCGGCAAGGGCTTCAAGAGCACCATGCTGACGGGCGGGCTGACTTATTACTTCGACGGGGCCAAGACCATTTCCGGCTCGGCCCTGGCGCGGTACGAGTTCAACGGCAAAAAGGACGGCGGCTTTCGTCCCGGCCAGCAGCTGACGGTGGAGTGGGGGCTGGGCAAATCCTTCGGCAGCTTTTCTGCCGGTGCGGTGGGCTACAGCCAGTGGCAGACCAGCAACGACAAGGGGCCGGGCGCCAGCGATGATCGCGCCCGCCGCCATGCGCTGGGGGCGGAGGTTGTCTACCCCATTGCCGGGGCCGGCATCTTCCTGAAAGGCGCGGCCTACAAGGAATTCAGCGCCCGGGGCGGCAGCCAACCGCAGACCCGGGGCACGCTGGTGCGCTTGAGTTTGGTGAAGGCGTTTTAAACAACACGTCGGGGAAAAGACAAAAGGCCGATGGAGAACGCTCCATCGGCCTTTTGTTGGGCGGTTTTTTCAAAAAAAAGAGCTTCTTCCACTGGATGAATAAGGGATTCAGATATTTTTATATCTGAATCCCTTTATTTATAGGCGGGAGTAGCTCTCTTTTATGCCCAGGCCAGCACCCTGGTGCTTTCGGGCCGGGGCAGGGGAGGGCATCACGCCGCGTTCAGTTGCTGCTCCAGCTGGTGCAGCACGCGGTAGCAGGGCAGCACCTGGGCGATGCTGGCGTTGGGTTCGCGTCCTTCGCGGATGGCAGCGAAGAATTCGCGGTCCTGCAGTTCGATGCCGTTCATGCTGACCGCCACCTGGCTGACGTCGATTTTTTCTTCCTTGCCGTTGAACAGGTCGTCATAGCGGGCGATGTAGGTCGCGCTGTCGCCGATGTAGCGGAAGAACGTGCCCAGCGGGCCGTCGTTGTTGAACGACAGCGACAGCGTGCAGATGGCGCCGTTGGCCGCCTTGAGCTGGATGCTCATGTCCATGGCGATGCCCAGATCCTTGTGGATCGGGCCTTGCACGGCGTTGGCCTGCACGATGGGGCTGCCCGCCTGGTAGGCGAACAGATCGACCGTGTGCGCGGCGTGGTGCCAGAGCAGGTGATCCGTCCACGAGCGCGGCTGGCCCAGGGCGTTCATGTTGGTGCGGCGGAAGAAGTAGGTCTGCACATCCATCTGCTGGACGTTGAACGCGCCCGCCTGCACTTTTTGATGCACGTACTGGTGGCTGGGGTTGAAGCGGCGCGTGTGGCCGACCATGGCGACCTTGCCCGTCTGCTGTTGCAGGGCGAGGACTTTTTCGCCCTCGGCCAGCACGTCGCACAGGGGGATTTCCACCTGCACGTGCTTGCCCGCTTCCAGGCAGGCCAGGGTCTGGCTGGCGTGCATCTGCGTGGGGGTGCACAGAATCACGGCGTCCACCTCCTTGATCGCCAGGCTGTCGGCCAGATCGGTGGTGACGTGGGGGATGCCGTACCGGTCGGCCACTTCCCGGGTCTTGCCCAGGTCGCGGCTGATGAGGGAGACGACTTGCACGTCGGGGATGTTTTGGATGCCGTCCAGGTGCTTGATGCCGAAGGCACCGGCCCCGGCCAGGGCTACTTTGATGGTCATATGAGTCTCCGTAGAGCCGCCTCAAGGAGGCGAAGGCCCCCTTGGGGGGCAGTGAATACACGAAGTGATGAGCCTGGGGGCATCATCCATTCTCCAGAATGAGGTGGCCCACGGCGGTATTGCTGGCGGGCACGTGGAAAAAGCGGTGGGCGACGGTGGGGGCCTTGCCGCCCGCCACGTCGGCCATGGCGCCCCGGGCGATCAGCCACATCACCAGCTCGATGCCTTCGCTGCCGGCTTCGCGCACGTAGTCGATGTGGGGCATGGTGGACAGATCCCTGGGGTCGGCGATCAGGCGGTCAAGGAATTGATTGTCCCATTCGGCATTGATCAGGCCGGCACGCGGGCCTTGGAGCTGGTGGCTCATGCCGCCCGTGCCCCAGATTTGCACGTTGAGCGGCTCGTCGTAGCTTTCGATGGCTTTGCGGATGGCCTGGCCCAGGGCAAAGCAGCGGGCACCCGAGGGCACGGGGTACTGCACCACGTTGACGTGGAAGGGAATCACCAGGCAGGGCCATTCGGCGGGGCTGCCAAACATCAGGTTCAGCGGCACGGTCAGGCCGTGATCGACCTTCAGGTCATTGACGATGGTCAGGTCAAAGTCTTGCTGGATGACCGACTGCGCAATGTGCGCGGCTAGGCGCGGGTGGCCCTTGACCGTGGGCACGGGGCGCGGGCCGTAGCCTTCGTCGGCAGGCTCGAACTCGGCGGCGGTGCCGATGGCAAAGGTGGGGATCACGCTCAGGTCAAAGTTGGTGGCGTGGTCGTTGTAGACGAGGAAGATCACGTCGGGCGTGTTCTTTTTCATCCACTCTTTGCTTGGCTCGAAGCCTTTGAACATGGGGGCCCAGTAATCGTCGCCGGTCTTGCCGTGGTCCACCGCCGCGCCGATGGCCGGTACGTGCGAGGCGAACACCGAGGCGGTGACCCGTGCCTGGCCCGCTGCGGCGTTTTGGCTGGCGGCATCGGCCTGCGTGATGGCCTGGGCCAGCTGGTGCTGGGCCTGCCATTCTTTCCATGCCTCAGACTGGCTCATTGGGCCTTGCGCGTTGCCATCTTCGCCGACGAAGCGGTTGCCCTCGGGGCTGCGGCCACCGGAGAGCATCATCTCGCGGTACTGCTGCTCGGTCATGCCGGTCATGCTGCCGGCCATTTGCTGAAAACTCAGGCCGTCGGTCGCGCCCAGTTTGGACAGGAAGTAGATGTTGCCGCCGGTGCGCATCATCCAGTTCAGATCCCGCGCCCGCACGGCGGCACGCTGCTCGTCGGTCATGGGCCATTCGGCCAAGTAGGCATCTTCATCTTGCTTGAAGCGGGTGCGGTTGTCCGCCTGCATCAGGCTCATGCAGAACTGGTTGAGCCAGTAGCCTTTGCGGCTTTGGTCGGCATCAAAAATGGTCGTGCCGGGCACGTTCAAATAGGGTTTTTCCAGGGCCATGGGTGTCTCCTTGGTTCGAGTGTGTGGGTCAGGGGGTTTGGCCAGCCTCTTCAGGCCAGTACAGGCGCATCGGGTTGTCCACCAGCAGCTTGCGTTGCAGCTGGGCGGTGGGGGCGATGTGGGGGATGAAATCGACCAGCAGGCCATCGTCGGGCATGTGGTCTTTCAGGTTGGGGTGAGGCCAGTCCGTGCCCCACAGCACGCGATCGGGAAACTCCTCGACCACGCGGCGGGCAAATGGCACCACGTCGCGGTAGGCGGCCTGCTCGCCATCCAGCGCCTTGGGGCCGGTGATGGACAGGCGCTCGGGGCAGCTGACCTTGCTCCACACATTCGGGTGCTGGCGCATGAATTGCAGGAACAGGGCAAATTCTGCGCTGTCCACGCCCTTGCTCACATCCGGGCGGCCCATGTGATCGACCACCACCGTGGTGGGCAGCTGGGTGAAGAAGTCCCACAGCTCGGGCAGATCGACGGCCTCGAAATAGATCACCACGTGCCAGCCCAGCTTGGCAATGCGCCCGGCAATCTCCAGCAGCTCATCCTTGGGCGTGAAATCGACCAGGCGCTTGACAAAATTGAAGCGCACGCCGCGCACACCGGCGGCGTGGAGCTGCTGCAGCTGCTCATCGGTCACGCTGCGCTTAACGGTGGCCACGCCCCGGGCACGGCCAGCGCTGGCGATGCAGGCATCGACCATGGCGCGGTTGTCCGCCCCGTGGCAGGTGGCTTGCACGATGACGTTGCGGGCAAAGCCCAGGTGGTCGCGCAGGGCAAAAAGCTGGGCCTTGCTGGCATCGCAGGGCGTGTACTTGCGCTCGGGCGCAAACGGGAATTCGCTGCCGGGGCCGAAGACGTGGCAGTGCGCGTCCACCGCGCCAGCGGGCAGCCTGAACTGCGGCTGGCTGGGGCCGGCGTACCAGTCCAGCCAGCCGGGGGTTTTTTCAAATGTGCTCATGCGCTCACCCCTTAGTCGATGTAGCGCAGCCCGGCCTTGGCCAGCCCTTCGCGCATCTTGTAGTAGTCCAGGCCCAGCACGCCGCTGGCGAAGATGTCGCGCTTGCCCGCTTCGTTGGCTTCGCGCTTTTGCGCGGCGTCCAGCGTGGCGGCGGCTTTGTCGCGCGGCACGCAGACGATGCCGTCATCGTCGGCCACGATCACGTCCCCCGGGCTGACCAGCATCCCGGCGCAGACGATGGGGATGTTCACCGAGCCGAGCGTGGCCTTGATGCAGCCCTTGCTGCTGACGGCCTTGCTCCACACGGGAAAGCCCATTTCCTGCAGCGTTTTCACATCGCGCACGCCGCCGTCGATGACGAGGGCGCGGGCGCCGCGTGCCTGGAAGCTGGTGGCCAGCAGGTCGCCGAAAAAACCGTCCGTGCATTCGGCGGTGACGGTGGCCACCACCACGTCGCCGGGCTGAATCTGCTCGGCGGCAACGTGCATCATCCAGTTGTCGCCTGGTTGCAGCAGCACGGTGACGGCGGTGCCGGAGATCTGGGCGCCGGGAAAGATCGGGCGCATATAGGGCTTGAGCAGGCCGACGCGGCCCATGGCCTCGTGGACGGTGGCCGAGCCGAAGGCGGCCAGCGCGTCGGCAGTGGCCCGGTCGGTGCGTTCGATGTTGCGGTACACCACGCCTAGTTCGTACATGGCAGGATTCCTTTGCGGTATTTCTATGGTTACAGGAGCTGTTTGCGCTTTATTTCAAAGGATTTCATATTGAAAACTATCTGAAATCCAGTGTTTTCAAGCGCAAGAAGCTATCTTTTACGGGTTTACAGACCCTTGGCCTTCAGCGCCGCATCCAGGCGCGTGAACACGCGGCGGGCGTTGCCTTCGTAGACCAGGTGCTTTTCCTCGGCAGTGAGGTTCTGCGTGGCTTCGATGTAGCGTTTGGTGTCGTCGTAGTAGTGGCCGGTTTGCGGGTCGATGCCGCGCACCGCGCCGATCATTTCGCTGGCGAACAGGATGTTCTTCACCGGAATCACCTCGGTCAGCAGGTTGATGCCCGGCTGGTGGTACACGCAGGTGTCGAAGTAGATGTTGTTCAGCAGGTGCTCTTCGAGCAGGGGCTTTTTCATCTCTTGCGCCAGCCCACGGTAGCGGCCCCAGTGGTAGGGCGCAGCACCGCCGCCGTGCGGGATGAGGAATTTGAGTGTGGGGAAGTCCTTGAACAAATCGCCCTGGATGAGCTGCATCACCGCCGTGGTGTCGGCGTTGATGTAGTGCGCCCCGGTGGTGTGAAAGCACGCATTGCAGCTGGTGCTGACGTGAACCATGGCAGGGATGTCGTACTCCACCATCTTCTCGTAGATGGGGTACCAGCTGCGGTCGGTCAGCGGTGGGCTGGTCCAGTGGCCGCCCGAAGGATCGGGGTTGAGGTTGATGCCCACGTTGCCGTACTGCTCCACGCACTTGACCAGTTCGGGAATGCAGGTGGCCGGATCAACGCCGGGCGACTGGGGCAGCATGGCGGCGGGAATGAAGTGATCGGGGAACAGTTGGCTGACGCGATAGCACAGCTCGTTGCACAGGGCGGCCCAGGTGCTGGAGGTTTCAAAGTCGCCCACATGGTGCGCCATAAAGCTGGCGCGGGGGCTGAAGATGGTCAGGTCGCTGCCGCGCTCCTTCATCAGGCGCAGCTGGTTGGCCTCGATGGTGTCGCGGATTTCGTCGTCGCTGATCTTCAGGTCGGATGCCTTGGGTTTTTGGCTGGGGTCTTTCAGGGCCGCAATCTGCAGATCGCGCCAAGCGCCCAGCGCGGCGGGGGCCGTGGTGTAGTGGCCGTGAACGTCAATAATCATGGCAAGGTCCTTTCAAAAAAACGGCAAAAAATTTCAGGAAGCGATGGGTGCGGCCGCCGGGGGCGCGGCCTTGGGGGCAGCGATTTGCTTGACGAGCAGTGCCGCCATCGCAATCAGGCCGGGGACGGCCAGTACCGTGAAAATCTGGCTGAAGCTCAACTCCCGCGCCGCCAGTGCAGCCACCAGGAAGGAGCCGGCAATGCCGCCGAAGCGGCCAATGGCCATCATCCAGGCCACGCCGGTGGCCCGCCCTTCGGTCGGATAGAACGCAGCCGCCAGCGCGGGCAGCGACGATTGCGCAGTGTTCATGATGGTGCCTGCGGCAAATACCGCCACCACCAGCCAGCCCAGGTTGCCGGCCACCTGGCCAATCCACCAAATGGCCGCCGCCGTGAGTGCGTAGCCGATGGCGATGATGCGGTTGGCCTCGAAACGGTCCATCAGCCAGCCGAAGGCGATTGCGCCCACGCCGCCCAGCGGGAACAGCGCCGCCACCAGGGTGGCCGTCTTGGGGTCAAGGCCGCCTTCCTTGAACAGCACCGGCATCCAGTTGATGAGCGCATAAAAAATCACCAGACCCATAAAGTAGGCCACCCACAGCATCACCGAGCCGATCCAGTACGAGCGCGACAGCACCACGCCGATGCCGCGTTGGCCCTGGGCAACGGGCTTGTGCTCGGTCAGTACGAACTGCTGGATGTTGGCCACTGCGGGGCCAGCAATGCGGGCCAGTACCTGGCCGATGCGCTGCGGCGCAGCACCACGCGCCACCATGTAGCGCACCGATTCGGGCAGCAGCAGTACCAGCAGCACCAGCAGCAGCAGCGGCGCGATACCGCCCAGGTACAGCACGCTGCGCCAGCCGAAGTGCGGAATCATCCATGCGGCCAGAAAACCGCCAAAGGCCGCGCCCAGCGGAAAGCCGCAGAACATGGCGTTGGTGATCATGGCGCGGCGCTTGTCCGGGCAGTATTCACTCATCAGCGTCACGGCATTGGGCATGGCCGCACCCAGGCCCAGGCCGGTGATAAAGCGCCACACCGTCAGGTGCTCCAGGCTGTGGCTGTAGCCCGAGGCCAGGCAGGCCAGCGCAAACACCAGCACCGATGCCACCAGCACCGCCTTGCGCCCAAAACGGTCAGCCAGCGGGCCGGCGCACAGGGCTCCACCGGCCAGGCCAAACAGTGCGGCACTGAGCACCGGCCCCAGCGCCGATTTGGCAATGCCCCATTCGGCCATCAGGGAAGGGGCGATATAGCCAATGGCGGCGGTATCAAAACCATCGAGCAAAACGATGCAAAAGCACAGAGTAAAAATAATCCACTGAAAGCGGGAGAAGGGGTGCTCGTTGAGCACCGCCTGCACGTTGGCCGTGGTGGGGGGGGTGTCGTTCATCGGAAGTCTCCAGATATTTATTGTGAAAAACGGCCCGGAAAACGGGTCTAGAGCGGCTGCATCCCCTGGCGCAGCTTGGCCGGTGCGGCTTGCTCACTGGCCAGAAAGGCCAAGAAATCACGCGCGGCGCTTTGTGCTGTGGAGCCGGTGACCACTGCAGCGCTGAACACGGTGTCGATCGCCACGGCAGGCGGCAGCGTGCCCAGCACCGTGATGCCGGGCACGTGCAGCAATTCGCTCAACTGCTGAAAGCCCAGGGCTGCCTCGCCCTGCGCCACCAGCTGCCCCACGGGCACGCCGGGGCGGGCCTGCACCAGCCGGGGCTGCAACTGTTCGGCCACGCCCCAGCGCTGGAACAGGCCCAGCAGGGCCGTGCCGCTGGGGCCGGTGGAGTAGCCGATGCTGGGCGCGGCCAGCACGGCGGCCTGCAGGGCGGCGGCGCTGCCGATGTCCGGCAGGGCTGCGCCCTCGGGCACGGCCACGGCGGTGCTGGAGCGCACCCAGTCGACCTTGCTGCCCGCCACCGCGTGGCCGCCGATCAGCAGCTTGTCGATGGCGTCGCTGGCCAGCAGCACCACGTCCAGCGCTTCGCCGGACTGCACGCGCCGGGCGGCGTCCACCCCGCCGACCGATTCAATGGCCATGGACTGGCCGCTCTCAGCCTGCCAGGCCGCCGCCAGGTCGGCCAGCACCTGGCGCGTGGCCATGGAGGAAATACCGCGAAGGGCAGGGGTCATAGCGTGGTCTCCGGCGGGGTTGGGATGGCTGCATTGTTGTGACTTCATCGCGCCTGCGCCAACCCGCAACGGGCACTAGCAGCTATGCCGAAATAGCATGGCTGGACGGGGTACTCATTCATTCGATGGATTCCTTTGCCTTAGCAGGGAAGGGCGGTGCCTTTCGGGTTGTGCCATCAAACCTAGGGTAAGCACCATATTGCGACGACTCAAAATAGTTATTTATCATAACTAAATCGCAATCCGTCAGGCCCAGGGATTTCACTCGGACAGCCCTGGTCCCGGCTTTTTCAACCCAAGGAAAATCTCTTATGACCACCCCCCGTACCGAAGAGCAAACCGTTGCCTATACCGTGGAAAACCGCATCGCCTGGGTGCGTTTGAACCGCCCCGAAAAGCGCAATGCCATGAGCCCCGCCCTGAACCGCCAGATGATGCGCGTGCTCGACGAACTGGAGTTCCGCGACGACGTGGGCGTGCTGGTGCTGACCGGCGAAGGCACGTCGTGGACGGCCGGCATGGATTTGCAGGAATACTTCCGCGAAACCGAAGTCCACGGCCTGGCCGGCACGCGCAAGGCCCAGCGCGAGAGCTATGGCTGGTGGCGCCGCCTGCGCTGGTACCAGAAGCCGACCATCGCCATGATCAACGGCTGGTGCTTCGGCGGCGGCTATGGCCCGCTGTTCGCCTGCGACCTGGCCTTTGCCGCGGACGAGGCCAGGTTCGGCCTGTCCGAAATCAACTGGGGCATCCTGCCCGGCGGCGGCGCCTCCAAGGTGGCGGCCGAGCTGCTCAACTTCCGCCGCGCCATGTACCACGCCATGCTGGGCGAGAACATCGACGGCAAGACCGCCGCCGAGTGGGGCCTGGTCAATGAATCGCTGCCGCTGGCCGATCTGAAAGAGCGCGTCACTGCCGTGGCCGAGGCGCTACTGAAAAAGAACCCCGTTGCCCTGAAGGCCACCAAGGATGCCGTGCGCCGCGTGCGCGAAATGACCTACGACAACGCCGAGGACTTTTTGGTGCGTGCACAGGAAGCGGCCAACAGCTACGACGACGAAGGCCGTAAGGAAGGGCTGCGCCAGTTCCTGGACGAAAAAACCTACAAGCCCGGCCTAGGCGCTTACGACCTGAGCAAGCAAAAGCAATAAAAGCAACCACTTACGAACTCGTCATTTCCGCGCAGGCGGGATCCAGTGCTGGCACGATGCGTTGCAGTCTGGATGCCCGCCTGCGCGGGCATGACGGGGATCCATGTTGTGCAGCAGGGGCGGTTTGGGCCGCTTCTGCAAAAGTCGTGGCGCGTCATGCGCCAGAACCCGGAGACAAAAGTGACCGTTGAATCTCAAGCCGCCCGTGCTGCGGCCATCGGGCGCATGCTGCGCCCGCGCTCCATCGCCATCGTCGGCGCATCGCCCACGCCCGGTGCCCTGGGTGCCAAGCTGCTGGCCAATCTGGAGCGCAACGGCTTCGATGGCGCCATCCACCTCATCAACCCCAAACGGGCCGAGATCAACGGCCGCGCCTGCCTGGCCTCGGTCGACGACCTGCCCGAAGGCGTGGACGTGGCCGTGCTGGCCATCCCGCAACCGGCGGTGCTGGACGCCGTGCGTGCCCTGGCCCGCCGCAAGGCCGGGGCGGTGGTGATTTTTTCCGCCGGTTTTGCCGAGGGCGGGGCCGAGGGCCTGGCGCAGCAGCAGGAGATGGCCCGCATCGCCCAGGCGGCGGGCATGGTCATCGAAGGCCCCAACTGCCTGGGCAGCATCAATTACCTGGACCGCGTGCCGCTGACCTTCATCGACACCGACATCAGCGCTGCGCAGGCCACCTTCAACCGCGCCCAGCCGAGCATCGCCTTCCTCTCGCAAAGCGGCGCGATGATGGCCGTGGTGGCCCGCACGCTGGCCGACCGCGCCCTGCCGCTGTCGTTTGCCGTGTCCACCGGCAACGAGGCCGCCAGCACCATCGAGGATTACCTGGAATACGCGCTGGAAGAACCCGGCACCCGCGTGCTGGCGCTGTTTGCCGAGTCGTTTCGCCACCCGCAGCGCCTGCTGGCCGCAGCCCGCCGGGCGCGGGAGCTGGGCAAGCGGGTGGTGCTGCTGCACCCGGGCAAGAGCAGCGCGGCCCGGGAATCCGCCGCCACCCACACCGGCGCACTGGCGGGCGACCATGCCGTGATGCGCACCAAGGTGGAGCGTGCCGGCGTGGTGTTCGCCGAAACGCTGGAGGAGCTGGGCGACATCGCCGAAATCGCGCTGCGCTGCCGGCACCTGCCCCGGCAGGGCCTGGCCGTGGTGGGCGAATCGGGCGCGTTCAAGGCGCTGTGCCTGGACTGGTGCGAGGAACTGGGGCTGGAGCTGCCCGCAGTCCACGACGCCGATTCGCCCGCGCTGCGCGAAGCGCTGCCGCCCTTCGTGGCCCTGAGCAACCCGCTGGACCTGACCGCGCAGGGCCTGGTCGACCCCGACCTGTACCGCCGCACCCTGGCGGCGCTGCTGGGCGACGAGCGCTTTTCCGCCGTCATGGTCGGCGTCATCCAGCGCGATGCCATCGACGTGAAGCTGCAACCGCTGCTGCAGGCGCTGCGCGAGCAGCCGGGGCACAAGAGCGTCATCGTCGCCGGGCTGGACGAAGGGGCGCAGGTGCCTGCGCACTTCGTCGACGCCTTCCGCGCCCTGGGCGTGCCCTATTTCCCCAGCACCGAGCGCGTGCTGCGGGCCGTGCAGCGCCTGGCCGCCCACGCGGGCCGCAGCAGCAATGCGGCGGTGCTGCCGCCCATCCCCCTGGCCCTGCCCGCGCAGCGCCAGGTGGTGCCGGAATACGAGGCCAAGGCGCTGCTGGCGCCCGTCGGCATCGCCTTTGGCGCCAGCCGGTTCGCCCGGGACGTGGACGAAGCCGTGGCCGCCGCCCAGGCGCTGGGCTGGCCCGTGGCGCTCAAGGCGCAGTCCGAGCAGCTCTCGCACAAGAGCGACGCGGGCGGCGTGGCGCTGAACATCCAGGACGCCGAGGCGCTGCGGGCCGCCTGGGCGCAGATGCACGGCAGCGTGCAGGCCTACGACGCCAGCATCGTGCTGGACGGCATCCTGGTCGAGCGCATGGGCCAGCGCGGGCTGGAGCTGATCATCGGCGCGAAGAACGATCCGCAATGGGGGCCGGTGATCCTGGTCGGCCTGGGCGGCGTGACGGCCGAGGTCATGCAGGACGTGCGCCTGCTCGATGCCGACCTGTCGCAGGCCGAAATCGTGGCCGAGCTGAACCGGCTCAAGAGCGCGGCGCTGTTCCACGGCTTCCGGGGCGCCCCGGCGCTGGACGTGGCTGCCGTGGCCGTGCTCATCGAGCGCCTGGGCCAGGTGCTGCGCGGCACCCCGGCCATCCGCGAGATCGACCTGAACCCGGTGATCGTCTACCCGCAAGGCCAGGGCGTGCTGGCGCTGGATGCGCTGATGCTGCTGGATTGATAAAAAAAGGAGCTTCTACCGCATGTTTCAAAATGGTTTCAAGGATGAAACCATCTGAAATCCAATGGATACCAGCGGTAGCAGCTCTTTTTTCAGGAAAACGTGACCCCTTTCCAGGAACCCCCATGAGCGACCCCAGCCACTACACCCCGCCCCTGGCCGACATGGCCTTCGTCATCGAACACTGGCTCGACGCCCCGGCCGACTGGCGGCGCATCCCCGCTTTTGCCGCCGTGGATGCCGACACCGCCCGCATGGTCTGCGAGGCCGCAGGCGACTTCTGCGCCGGGCAACTGGCCCCGCTGAACGGCAGCGGCGACCTGCACGGCTGCACCCTGGAAAACGGCCAGGTGCGCACGCCCGAGGGCTTTGCCGCCGCCTACCGCGCCTACGTGGCAGCGGGCTGGCCCGCGCTGGCCTGCGACCCCGAAGCGGGCGGCCAGGGCCTGCCCGGCCTGCTGGATGCCGCGCTCAATGAAATGATCGCCAGCAGCAACCACGGCTGGGCCATGTACCTGGGCATCCTGCACGGCGCCTATGCCTGCCTGCACGCGCATGGCAGCGACGCGCTCAAGGCGCAATACCTGCCCAGGCTGGTCAGCGGCGAATGGCTGCCCACCATGTGCCTGACCGAACCGCAGGCGGGCAGCGACCTGGGCCTGCTGCGCACCCAGGCCGTGCCTGCCGAGGACGGCAGCTACCGCATCAGCGGCAACAAGATTTTCATTTCCGGCGGCGAGCAGGACTGGACGGACAACATCGTCCACCTGGTGCTGGCCCGCCTGCCCGATGCGCCGCCGGGCACCCGGGGCATTTCGCTGTTCCTGGTGCCCAAGCGCATACCCCGGGCCGACGGCAGCTTCACGCCCAATGCCGTGCACTGCGACGGCATCGAAAAGAAGATGGGCATCAAGGCCAGCGCCACCTGCGCCATGCGCTTCGAGCAGGCGCAGGGCTGGCTCATCGGCCAGCCGCACCGGGGGCTGGCGGCCATGTTCGTCATGATGAACTCGGCCCGCCTGCACGTCGGCCTGCAAGGGCTGGGCCATGCCGAAACCGCCTGCCAACTGGCCCTGGCCTACGCCCGCGAACGCCGACAGATGCGGGCCGTAGTGCGCCCGGCAGGCGTGGCGGGGGACGCGGCGGATGCCATCGTCCACCACGCCCCGGTGCGCCGCATCCTGTGGAATTTGCGTGTGTGGACGCAGGGGATGCGAATGCTGGGCTACTGGTGCGGCCACGTGATCGACCTGGCCGCCCAGGCCCCCGATGCCGGTGAACGCGCCCGCGCGGCAGAGCTGGCGGCGCTGCTCACGCCGGTGGTCAAGTCGTTCTTCACCGAGCGCGGCTTTCAACTGGCCAGCGATGCGCTGCAAGTGTTCGGCGGCTACGGCTACGTGCATGAATACCGCATCGAGCAGACCCTGCGTGACAGCCGCATCGCCATGATCTACGAGGGTACCAACCAGATCCAGGCGCTGGATCTGTTGCAGCGCAAGGTGCTGTCCGGCCCCGATGGATTGGCCCCGCTGCTGGACGCCTTCCGCGCCGAGGCGGCCCTGCCGTCCATCCACGCGGCCGAGTTGCAAGCGTGGTGCGACCGGCTGGCTGCGGCCACCGAAGCCCTGGCCCAGGACGCCGCCGAGGATGCCGAACTGCCCGCCCGCGCCGCCGAGGACTACCTGCGCCTGGTCGGCACCGTGGCCCTGGCCTTTGCCTGGTGCCGCGCCGCCCGCGTGGCCGCAACGGCGGCTGCGGCCCATGCCGACAAGCGCGACAGCGCCCGCTACTGCTTCGATTACGTGCTGCCCGAGGCCGCGCACTGGCTGCGCCTGGTACAGGCGGCACGCCACCCCGTCGCGCCGGTGTAAACGTCTGTTCACGATCTCGGCGCGGCATTTTTACCAAAGCAAAAGGAGACAAAGATGAAACCAGCAACCCGCAACACAGTCCGCAAGCGCGGCATGGCCGTTGCCGGCATGGCGCTACTGGCTGCCGGGGCGGCCAGCGCCCAGAGCAGCGTGCAGGTCTACGGCATGGTCGATGCCGGGGTGGAATACCTCAACCGGGTCGGCGGCAGTGGTTCGCTGATGCGGATGCCGACGGTCACCTCCGGCATCATGCCCTCGCGGCTGGGGTTTCGCGGCACGGAAGACCTGGGCAACGGGCTGAAAGCGCAGTTCGTGCTGGAGATGGGCATGGCCCTGGACACGGGCGCCTTGCAGCAAGGCGGGCGCGGCTTTGGCCGCCAGGCCTACGTCGGCCTGTCCGGCGGCTGGGGCACGCTGACGCTGGGCCGCCAGTACACCATGGGGTTGTACGCCATGATGGGTTCCGACCTGATGGGGCCGGCGGTGTACGGCCTGGGGTCGCTCAATCCCTACATCCCCAACCAGCGCCTGGACAACGCCGTGGCCTACCGGGGCAAATTCGGCCATTGGGACGTTGGCGCGGTCTATTCGACCGGACGGGATTCCCTGATGCCGTCCAACTGCGCCGGGGAAAACGGCAGCGGCGGCTGCGATGCCTATTCCGCCATGGTCAAGTACGCCACCCCGGCCTGGGGCGCGACCCTGGCGCACGACCGGCTCAAGGGCACGGCAGGCTCGGGCTTCTTCGGCCAGCCTGCGGGCCTGACCATCGGCAACGGCAGCCGGGACGACCACACCTACCTGACCGGCTACTACATGCTGGACAAGACGCGCCTGGGCGCCGGGGTGATCCACCGCAGCCTCAAGGCCGTGGGGGAAACCTACCGCAGCAACCAGTACTACGTGGCGGCCAGCCACCCGGTGGCCGACAAGGTGGTGCTCGATGCCACCTATCCCTCCCTGGATGCCAACCGCCGCAAGGCCAATGCCCAGCTGCTGTCCGTGCGGGGCAGCTATCTGTTCAGCAAGCGCACCAGGGCCTACGCCCTGATGGGCACGGTGCACAACGATGCCAACGTGGGCTACAGCGTCTCCGGGGGCACGGCTGCGGCGGCCTCGCCCGGCCTGGGCAAGGGCCAGATGGGCGTGATGGTCGGCCTGTTCCACGCTTTCTAGGAACCTGTTCACGTTCCTTTTTCTGTCACACCTGCGCAGTTCCCGCCTGCGCGGGTGTGACGGGGGAAAGGCCGGTGCAGCGTGGACATTTTTGACAGAGGCAGAGGATGCAAGACATAACGGTAGATGAGGCAGCGCCGGGAATCGTCGGGCCGGGGCGGCCCGCTTCCCGCTTTGGCATCGGGCGGCAACTGGTGCTGGCCTTCGGTTTCGTGTTGCTGGTGATGGGGGGCTTTGTCGGCGGTGCGTTGCTCCAGCAACAAGCCGTCGAGGCATCGCTGCACGAGTTCGGCGCGGTGGAGATCGACCGCATCCGCCGGGTCGATCACTGGATTCGCATTTCCGAGGATGCCGCCCTGCGCTTCATGGCGGTGAACAAGTCGAACGACCCGGGCATCCAGGAGTTCCTGGGCGCGGGGCTGGACGCGCACCTGCAGCAGGCCGAGGCCCTGGCCGCCGACATCACCGCTGCCGCCGCCACGCCGCAGGAGCAGGCCTGGCTGGCCGGGTTCACGCAGATCCGCGCCGCGCTGCAGGCGGCGCGGCAGGAGGTGGACGGCTACAAGAAGATTGGCGATGTCGCCAGTGCCAGCGCCCTGTTCGATACCGAATTCGTCCCGGCCCAGCAGGCCTACAGCGCCGCCCTGCACCGGTACGGGCAGTTGCAGCGCCAGGCGCTGCAAGAGCGGCTGGCCGCCGTGCAGGCCGCAGGCCAGCGCAAGGCCCTGTTTGCTGCCTGCGCAGCCCTGCTGATGACCCTGCTGGGCGCCGTGCTGGCCTGGCGCATCGTGCGGCACATCCAGCGCTCGCTGGGCATGGCGGTGCGCTCGGCCGAGCGCGTGGCCCGGGGGGATCTGGCGTCCACGGTGCAGGTGTCCGGGTCGGACGAGTTCGCCGCGCTGATGCACGCCATGGCGGCCATGAACACGGGGCTGGAGCGCATCGTCGGCGAGGTGCGGGCCGGCACCGAGGGCATTGCCGCCGCCGCCGAGGAGATCACGCTGGGCAACGGCGAGCTGTCCGGGCGCACGCAGCGGCAAGCGGCCAGCCTGGAAAAAACCGCCCTGGCAATGGAGCAGCTGACCGGGGCCGTGCAGCGCAATACCGCCACTGCCGACCAGGCCGATGCCCACGCCCGCGAGGCCACCGGCGTGGCGCTGCAAGGCGACGCCATGATGGCCCAGCTGGTGCGCACCATGGCGGGCATCGACCAGGCATCGCGCCGGATCGAGGAAATCGTGGGCGTCATCGACGCCATCGCCTTCCAGACCAACCTGCTGGCCCTGAACGCCGCCGTCGAGGCGGCCCGCGCCGGTGCTCAGGGGCGCGGCTTTGCCGTGGTGGCCCAGGAAGTGCGCAGCCTGGCCCAGAGCGCGGCCCAGGCCGCCCGGGAGATCAAGGCGCTGATCGCCGATTCCGCCGACAAGGTGCGCACCGGCAGCACCCAGGTCGCCCAGGCGCGTGATGCGATGCAGCAGACCGTGGCCACCATCCAGAACGTCAGCACGCTGATGGCCGGGATGAGCGCGGCAGCGGCCGGGCAGGGGACGGACATCGCCCGCGTGCATACCTGCGTGGGGGAGCTGGACGCCATCACCCAGCAGAACACCGCCCTGGTCGGGCAGGCCTCGGCAGCGGCCCGGCGCCTGCACCAGCAGGCCCGGCGGTTGCAGGCGGCGGTGGCTTCTTTCCGCCTGGCGTCGGCGGCCGTGCCCCGGATACCGGAATGAGAACAGGCTCCGGGGCCACTATCATCGCCGGGCAGAAAACGCCGCCGGCGTTGATTTTTTTTGAGCTTCTGGAGCGCGTCGTATGCCGTCCCCCCGCCCCCTTGACCTTTTCCGCCC
>CABIIJ010000101.1 GCA_902175065.1 uncultured Comamonas sp.
CTATTCGGCCACCCCACAGGCCGCAAGGGCCTGACGCACTGGATGGTGTTCATGAAGCCACTGGAGAAATCTCAATGAAAGAAACTGGATTGATGTTCAAAGCGCCCCTGGTGCGGGCGATTTTGGAAGGGCGAAAGACGCAGACACGGCGCATAGCAAAGCCGGTGCGACATCCAGACCTGGGCAATGTGTATTCACCCGGCGCTCTTGTGCTGGAGCATGAGCCACAGCATGTCATCAACCGAGCCTGCCCCTACGGCCAGCCCGGCGACCGCATCTATGTGCGCGAAACCTACGCAGAGCACCCGCACTACGGACAAATCGCATTCCGCGCAGACGGCGAAGAGTTTGAGGATGCAGATGGCTGGCTATGGGAGCCGAAGTGGCGGCCCAGCAGCCAAATGCCCAAAGAACTTGCCCGCATCTGGCTTGAAGTCACTGGCGTGCGCGTGGAGCGGCTGCAGGGCATCAGTGAAGCTGACGCGAAGGCCGAGGGCATAGACGCTGGCAAGTACCACGGCCTTGACCGAGCCTATGCCAGAGCATTCAGCGAGGTCTGGGAATCCACAGGCGGCGACTGGGCCGCGAACCCATGGGTGTGGGTGGTGGATTTCAAAGTCCTGAGCACGAAAGCAGTTCTTGACGCTGCCGTTGCCGCGCTCAATCAGAAGGATGAGAAATGATTACCCACACAGAAGATGAAGGCACCTTGCTGGACTATGCGATGGCTATCGCTCACGAGCGCGAATTGAATGTGCTTGGTCATCACCACGACAGCGATGGTGCGGTGCTTCGATTCCGCAGCGCTGTGCGCCGCGCCTTGCGGGCTACTGGTGGACAGGCGCAGGCGATGGACATTGCCGAACTGGTCACAGGTATGTCTGTGTCGGTTGATGTGAGTACCGGCGATGACGATGCCGGCAATCGTTATTTCGGGACAGTAACTGCCATCCAAGAAGACCTTAACGACAAGCACGGACTGACCCTTCTGGTACAGGACGCAGAGCCGAACTTCACACCCCAGGAGCCAGCAGACGCACGGGACGCTGCGCGGTATCGGTGGCTGCGCAATCAAATGCTGGGTGTTGATTTTGACTGGTGCAGAAACGGGATCACCGCACTGGTCTTTGAAGTGCCAGATGGGTGCGCATACGGCCGCAACTGTGATCAGAGCATTGACGCTGCTATTGCAGCCCAAGCCAAGCATGGAGGCGACATCAATGCCTAAAAAAGTTATCAAGAAAGTTGCGCGTCCAAGCTGCGCAATTAACGGGGCATTCCCACCATTACCAGGGCAGAAATATGG
Organism: uncultured Comamonas sp.; assembly: GCA_902175065.1. Taxonomy (GTDB): domain Bacteria; phylum Pseudomonadota; class Gammaproteobacteria; order Burkholderiales; family Burkholderiaceae_C; genus Comamonas. The sequence goes on from CABIIJ010000101.1 coordinate 1,307, forward strand.
TGCGATGTGTGGGCAAGCGGGGCTAGGCGGTCGTAGCTGTCACTACGAAGGCCACTGCGAAAACAAGCGAGCCACGCAGGAAGATAAGCAGGGAGGTGAACAGCAATGACATACACAAGCACAGAGCAAGAGCGCAAATTATTCGAGGCGTTTGCCTCTGACAATGGGAAATGGCTGAAAGCGATTGAGCGCGATGCGAAGGGCAACTATCTGCTGCTGACAACCGCTGTTGGTTGGATGTGGTGGCAAGCCGCCCGCAGCGCTCCAGTAGTGCCGCAGGGGTGGAAGATCACCGAGGAAATGCATGTGGCGGCGGTGAAGGTATTGCACCGCGCTTCTGGTGTTGATGGCCTGCCGCAGCGAATGGTTGACGCCATGCTCGCCGCAGCGGCCCAGCCGCCAGAGGCAGAAAAATGCCAGTCATGCCGCACTGGTAGCCCGTATGCATGCACATGCACCTTTAAGACAGATCACAACTCTGACCCATCGTGTTTTGAGGTAGCACCCCATCCGCCAGAGGCAGCGCAACTCGACGACATTGATGTCGCTAACATGTATCAAGTCTTTGATTTAAAAGGTGAAGAATGACCTACGACGAAATCTGCTCATCCGCCTGGGCGTTCCAGGCGGATGAGCACAATCAATGGGGCGAGCTGGGCGAAGACGAAAAACTCGAATGGGCATTTGCTTGCGGCACCAGCGCCGTGCCTGCCCACCCCACCCGTCAGGAGCTGGAGGCCGTGCTATCAGCCATGGGCGAGGAGGGCAATCCAGTGAAGCCCGCCGACATACCCAGCGCGACAGACCAAGACACGCATTTTTTCCTTGCTGGCTGGAATTGCCGCGCTGCCGCGCCCAATGCGCCGCTATACGACCCGCGCGATGTGGCGTTTAGCGCACAAGCTGCACCCATCCAGCAGACCTACACCCTGGCCGAAATAAAAGCCAAGATTGCCAGCCACGACTACAACGCCGAATTGCTCTTGCAGCACGCCCTCCTGCTGTTGGAGCAGGTAGTTGACCATGATGGAAACGAACACACAAATTTTTCGACTGACTGCGGCTTTGCCGGTGTTCTGAATGAAGCCATTGACGCGGCCAATGCCACCCAAGCAGCCAAGCAGGGAAAGCAGTAGCCATGAGAACAGAAACAAAAATTGCAAAAACCTATTCGGAATCGGAAGGTTTCGGTCGGTACGCGGAAGTGATGCTTGAGGAAATTCCAGATATGAGCCTGCCCGTCCTGCGCGACTGCTACAAGCACCACGCGACAGCAGGAGAGTTTCGCGCACATCTGGAGCGCCAACGTATACCGTGCGCCACCCATCTTGGTAAGCAAAGGGGTGCAACATGAAGATGGCAAAACCTTCGGCACGCGATATTGCCGCTGCTGATGAACTGCACTGGATTCTGAGCGCCATTGATGCCCGCGGGGGGCCATGGGAAACCGATGGGCCGCAAAGCCTGCGCAAGTTGCTTGAGCCGAGCGGCAGGGATGGCGATGAGTTCGTGGAATTCGACTGCGATGACCAAGAACACCTGCAAGCCCTCTACAACAGCTTGGCAAAGCTGCTGCGTACCGCCCCATACTTTTATGGCCGCGTCCTGGGCGGAATGTGCCATGTCATTTGCTACGACAGAAACCAGATTCTTGACCCTGCGTTAGACCACCTGGAGCTGCACCCTGATCTGCTTGCAGGACTGTGCCTATTGAAAGCCCAACGTGCCGACTTCCTGCCCAATCTGGAGCGTGCGGCACGCGCGGCTGTGGTCAGCACTATTGATGCCGCCGCAGCGAGGCACCTTGCAGAAATGACCCTCGCCGTCGAGCGTGCCCATGGAATACAGGAGGCGTAGACATGACCACAGCAAACAACGGAGGCCCAGCCTTCCCCGTCACGGACGTGGCCACGCCACACCGCATTGGGGTGGTGGCCGTAGAGGGAATCACCGACACCGAAGAGCGGGACCGCATCTACACAGCGGCCACAGTGCGAGCTGCCCAGGGCATGACCCTGCGTGACTACTTCGCAGCCGGGGCGCTGCAGGGCTACTTGACCAGCTTTGACCCGCACGGCGAGCCTGTCGAGTTCGCAACCAAAATTGCAGAGGATGCATACGCGCTGGCAGACGCAATGCTTCAGGCCCGCGAAGCCGCGCCACAGGAGCCAAAGCCATGAGCCGCAGAAAAAGACAGCGTCGCGATAAGCGAGAGCCAATTCCTGACTTTGACGAACAACAGCCCCGCTAGCCGGGGCTTTTCAATTTTAAAAATAGGTAATTTCAGTGACAACAGAAATCTTGCTGCGAGAAAAACAGGTTCTCGCCACCGTTGCACCCGTCCACAGAACAACTTGGTGGCGCTGGATCAAGTCAGGCACTGCACCGATGCCGGTAAAAATCGGCCCGCGCACAGTTGCCTGGAGAAAATCCGAATTAGAGAAATGGCAGCGTGGCGAATGGAGCGCCGCCACTTCCTTCAATAGACAAAATCCGCCCAGTCCTGCATAAGGGGGCGGCGTCGTTCCAGCGCATCTTTTCGACGGTACGCCGCTTCTACCCTGGAACCCAGGGTGTGCGCCAGTGCTGCTTCCAATATCTCGCGTGGATATTCCGTATTGTCCCCACCCCAATCGCGAAATGTCGAACGGAACCCATGCGGCACATACTCCAGCCCCTGACGCCTCATGAGCATAGTCAGGGTCATTTCGGAGATTGGTTGCTCCGATGAGCGACCCGGGAAAAGCAAATCACTCCCCTCAATACGGGGTATCTTGACCAGCACAGCCAGCGCCTGCTTACTCAAAGGGACGCGATGCTCTACACCAGCCTTCATCCTCTCGGCCGGAATTGTCCAGACCGCAGCCTGTTGATCAATCTCAGACCAGCGAGCGCCACGAATCTCCCCTGATCGGGTGGCCGTGAGAATCAGCAACTCAAGCGCCCGAGCAGCCCCACCGGCGACATCATTCAAGCTTCTCATGAAGCCGGGCACATCCTCGGCAGGCATCGCCTTATGGTGTTGGGTCTTTTTGATCTTTGTAGGCTCCGGCAGAACTTTGTCCAGCAGTCCGCGCCATTGGGCCGGATTATCTTTAGACCGCCACTCATGGACTGCCGCATAGCCCAGGACAGACTCAATACGCCCACGAAGCCGCGTCGCTGTCTCGGTCTTTGTTGCCCAGATCGGGCGCAAAATTTCAAGCACATGCGAAAGCTCAATGTCCCGCACATCCATAGCGCCGATTACAGGGTTGGCGTAGGTAGCCAACGTGCTGACCCATTGCGCCCTGTGCTTCTCGTTGCGCCATTCATCCTTCTTCGATTCGATGAACTCCAGCGCCACATCCTTAAAGAAATGCTCAGACTTCACCGGCACGCTGCTCACGACAGAAGTCTTCTGTCCAATCTCAACCTCCAATCCAAGACGCACGGCCCGGCGCTTCTCGCGTGCAGCATCCCGCGCTTGGCTCAAGGTCACGTCTTCGTAGTATCCAAGACCGATGTCGCGGCGCTTACCATTGACCACAGCGCGGTAAATCCAGAGCCTGCTTCCAGCATTCGTGACACGCAGTTGCAACCCCTCCACACCGCCGACGGAGTACCTTCCTGGTTCACGCAGCTTCGAGACTGCAACCGCACTTAGTTCTTTCGCTCTTTTGGGCATATTGGGATTGTACCCATGCCCACATCATGCCCACATAAGGCATAAAATTACATGCACTCTTGTGCAGCCAATTGCAACAAGATCATTTTAATAACATATTTAAAAACAACAATTTATCTACATGATGCAGCATCATGCAACAGTTGAAAGTCTGCCGCCCTCTCCGCCAAAATCAGAACCCCTGTAATTCATTGAATTACAGGGGTTTTTCTTTTACCGACGGAGCATCCCCACGGGCCTGCATCAATAAAAATTGGCCAGCTCGGGCAGCTCCAGCAACGCTGCGTGGTGGCCGGCCTCGATGGCTTCTTCTGCGCGGTGGAAGTCCATCAGCCCCAGGTGGGCCAGGCGGGGGGCGATGAGCAGTTCGGGCGGGTCACCGGCCAGGCGGCTGCGGGTGATGCGCATCTGCATGATGTTCACGCTGTTCATGGCCACGTCCAGCACCGAGGGCATTTCGCTGCCGGGCACGGCAGCGGTTTGTGCGAGCGGAAGCGCAGCCTCTGCTTCTGGCGGCACGGACGCTGTCGGGCGCCAGGGACGCCAGCCTTTTTGCCAACGGCTGGTCAGCGAGGAGGCATCTTCGTCCGCCTCCTCGACGGCCAGGGACAAGGGCGCCGTGCGGCGGCGCATGATGTCGGCGTTCAAATCCACGGCGATCACGATGTCGGCGCCCATGGCCCGCGCCAGGGAGACGGGAACGGGATTGACCAGACCGCCATCGACCAGCCAGCGCCCCCGCGCGGCCACCGGGGTGAACAGGCCCGGCAGGGCGATCGAGGCCCGCACGGCATCGACCAAGGAGCCTTGCCGCAGCCAGATTTCGGCCCCGGAATACAGGTCGGTGGCCACGGCGGCAAACGGCAGGTGGCAGCCGTCGATGCCGCAATCGGTGAAATGCTGGCGCAGGAAAGCCATGAGCTTTTCACCCTTGAGCATCCCGCCCGACCAGCGAAAATCCATGAACTGAAAGACCTTGCGCCGGTCCAGGGACAAGGCCCAGTCGGTAAAGCGGTCCACTTCCCGGGAGGCGTAGACGGCCGCCACCAAAGCACCGACCGAGGCGCCGCACACCACATCGGGCTGCACCCCGGCATCCCGCAAAGCCTGCAGCACGCCCAGATGCGCCCAGCCACGGGCCGAGCCGCTGCCCAGGGTCAGGCCGATTTTGGGGGTGCGGGTGGCGGCAGGCGGCATGTCAGTCCTTTTGCGCCAGACGGGCCAGCATGGCGGCTTCATCGAGCACGGGCACGCCCAGCTCCTGGGCCTTGGCCAGCTTGCTGCCCGCGTCCGCGCCGGCCACGACAAAACTGGTTTTCTTGCTGACGGAACCGGCCACCTTGGCCCCGACGGCTTCGAGCATGGCCTTGGCGGCATCGCGGCTCAGGGTGGGCAGGGTGCCGGTCAGCACCACGGTCTGCCCGGCCAGGATCTGTGCCTGCTGCTCGCCCTCGCCTTCGGGCCAGTGCACGCCTGCGTCCTGCAAGGCCTTCAACACTTCGCGGTTGTGCGGCTGGGCCAGAAAGCTGTGGATGCTGTGCGCGACGATGGGGCCGACGTCCGGCACCAAGAGCAGCTCGTCCTCGGTGGCGGCCAGCAGCGCCTCCAGATTGCCGAAATGGCGGGCCAGATCCTTGGCCGTGGCCTCGCCCACCTGGCGGATGCCCAGGGCGAAGATGAAGCGCCCCAGGGTGGTGGTTTTGGAGTGTTCCAGCGCGGCCAGCAGGTTGAGGGCGGATTTCTCGCCCATGCGCTCCAGGCCGGACAGGGTGGGCAAATCCAGCCGGTACAGGTCCGGCAGGCTGTGGATGATGCCGCCGTCGACCAGCTGATCGACCAGCTTGTCGCCCAGCCCTTCGATGTCCATGGCGCGGCGGGCGGCAAAGTGCAGCAGTGCTTCCTTGCGCTGGGCGCTGCAGAACAGGCCGCCGGTGCAGCGGTGGTTGGCCTCGCCCTTTTCGCGCTCGACCAGACTGGCGCAGATGGGGCACTGCCGGGGCATCCGGAAGTTGGGCACGTAGCCGCTGCGCGGGCCGGGCACGCGGCCCACCACCTCGGGAATCACGTCGCCGGCGCGGCGCACGATGACGGTGTCGCCCAGGCGCACGCCCTTTTTACGGATTTCAAACAGGTTGTGCAGCGTGGCATTGGTCACGGTGACGCCGCCGACGCTGACCGGCGCCAGCCGCGCCACCGGGGTGAGTTTGCCGGTGCGGCCCACCTGCACGTCCATGCCCAGCAGGGCGGTGGGCATCTCCTCTGCCGGGTATTTATGCGCCACGGCCCAGCGCGGTTCGCGGGTGACGAAGCCCAGCTGCTGTTGCAGCGCCAGGTCGTTGACTTTGTAGACCACGCCGTCGATCTCGTACGGCAGGCTGCCGCGCTCCTGGCCCAGGCGCTCATGAAACGCGACCAGTTCGGCAGCGCCCCGCGCCAGCGTGATCTGGCTGGCCACCGGAAAGCCCCAGGCCTTCAATTGCTGCAACAGTGCGTAGTGGGTGGCAAAGCGCGGGCCGCCCGCCTCTGCTGCCGTGCTGTCCCCCAGGCCGTAGGCGAAGAACGACAGGGGCCGCTGCATGGCAATGTGCGAATCGAGCTGGCGCACCGACCCGGCAGCGGCATTGCGCGGGTTGGCAAAGCGCTTGGCCCCGGCGGCCTCCTGCTGGGCGTTGAGCCGGTCGAAATCGGCGCGGCGCATGTAGACCTCGCCGCGCACTTCGACCAGCGGCGGCGCATCGGGCGGCAGCAGCAGGGGGATCTGGCGGATGGTGCGGATGTTGTGCGTCACGTCCTCGCCCACCTCGCCATCGCCGCGCGTGGCGGCCTGCACCAACCTGCCACCTTCGTAGCGCAGGCTCATGGCCAGGCCGTCGAATTTCGGTTCGGCCACGTATTCGACAGCGGGGTCGGCCTCGGCCAGCCCCAGCTCACGGCGGATGCGGGCGTCGAAATTCTCCGCCCCGGCGGCGCTGTTGTCGGTTTCCGTACGGATACTGAGCATGGGCACGGCATGACGCACGGGCGCCAGGCCGTCGCGCACCGCGCCGATCACACGCTGCGTGGGCGATTCGGGGGTGACAAGCTGCGGGTAGGCATCTTCCAGCGCCTGCAATTGCTGGAAGACGCGGTCGTATTCGCCATCGGGCACGCTGGGGGCGTCCTGCACGTAGTACTCGTGCGCCCATTGCAGCAACTGGCAGCGCAGGGCGTGGACTTTATCAACTACGCTTTTAGGAGCTTTTTGCGCTGATGAAGCCTCGTTTTCAGATGGAAATAGGTCTAGATTCCCTGTCATTTCAGCGGAGTAAGCTCACAAAATCAATTAACTGAACAGGCGCCGGGCCAGGGGCGAGCCGGCTGCCAGCGCATGGGCGGCCAGGGCGGCGTACAGGCCGTCCAGATCCACGCCGATCTGCCCGAGCATGTCCGGCTGCAAGGGGTTGCCGTCCGGGTCGCAGAGCACGCCGTCCATGCTTTCGCCCAGGCTTTGCAGTGCTGCGCACAGGCGCTCGAAAGGTGCCAGCGCCTGTGCCACCTGGGGCACGTCCAGGCTCAGGAGCAGGTCGTACACGGCCGTGCGGTCCAGGTCTTCGGCCTGCGCGGCCTGGGCGTCGAAGGCCAGGGTCAGCAGCGGCGGCAGGCCCGCCTCGGGCGCGGGCAGCACCATGCGTCCGGGCATGTTGGCGGTGACGAAGCCCAGGGCCGCCGCCTGCTGGGCGATGTAGCCAGGGCTCCAGGCAGCACGGGCGGGGCGCAGCATGAAGCTCAGTTGCGCATCGTGCTGGCTGGCGAACTGGTCGATGTCCCGGGCGCGGGCCACTTCGTGCAGCATGTCCGGCAGCTCCACGGCCACGCCCAGGGTGTCGGCAAAGGTCTGCACCTTGGCGACGAATTCGGAAAACTCGATTTCATTGAGCGCCCCCAGGCGGTTGGCCAGCTGCACCCCGGCCTGCAACTGGCGGTAGCGCTGGCCGGAGCGCACGGCCTCCCACTGACCGGTGGTGGCGTTCTGGCCTTCGACCTGAAACGGCTTGCTGCCCGCGCGGCGCGTGGTCGGCTGCACCTGCAGGATGGTTTCCCCGGCCAGGGGCTGCTCCAGCGGCAGCAGGGCGATGGCATCCAGCAGGACATCGAGGGCCGGGCGCTTGTCGGCGGCGGCAGTGGCTGCGGCCTTGGCGGGCAGCCCGGGTGCCGGCTCGGCCTGCGCAGTGGCCGAAGCCGCAGAAGGGGCCGAGGCAGCGGTGGCATCGGCCTGCGGGGTGACGTGCAGCAGCGGGTCGTCGGCCAGCAAATCGGCAGCGCCAGGGGGGGCATCGGCCACCAGATCGGCGGGGGGGAGGTGCGGCGGCGGTGCCTGGGTGATGTCCACCCCGCCCAGATCGGGCTCCTGGCGCGGCGCGGTGTTCTGGCCGGGCGGCGGCGGCGCGGCCTTGCGCGGCGCGGTGCGGCGGTAGACCCAGGCGTTGTAGGCCAGCACCAGGCCCAGGAAGACGATGCCCAATACTGCCAAACTGATTTGCAAGGTGCTCATTGCTTCATCCCTGTTTCTTTGAATTTCACGTCTGCGCCATGGTGAGGGCCGACTCCATGTCCACCGCCACGATGCGCGAGACGCCCTGCTCCTGCATGGTCACGCCGATCAGCTGCTGCGCCATTTCCATCGCAATCTTGTTGTGGCTGATGAACAGGAACTGCGTGCCGCTGCTCATCCGGGCCACCAGTTTGGCATAGCGCTCGGTATTGGCGTCGTCCAGTGGGGCATCCACCTCGTCGAGCAGACAGAACGGCGCCGGGTTGAGCTGGAAGATGGCGAACACCAGGGCGATCGCCGTCAGCGCCTTCTCCCCGCCCGAAAGCAGGTGGATGGTCTGGTTCTTCTTGCCCGGCGGCTGGGCCATGACCTGTACGCCGGCGTCCAGGATTTCGTCCCCGCTCATGATGAGCCGCGCCTGTCCGCCGCCGAACAGCTCGGGGAACATGCGGCCAAAGTGGTCGTTGACGGTGGTGAAAGTTCCCGACAGCAGCTCGCGCGTCTGCGCGTCGATTTTCTGGATGGCCCCTTCCAGCGTGGTCATGGCCTGGGTCAGGTCCTGCACCTGGGCATCCAGAAAGCCTTTGCGCTCGATCGCCAGTTGCAATTCCTCCAGCGCGGCCAGGTTCACCGCGCCCAGGGCGGCAATTTCGCGGTGCAGGCGGTCGATCTCGGCCTGCAGGCCGTGCAGGCGCACGTTGCCCTCGGCAATCGACTGCGCCACGGCGGCCAGATCGGCCCCGGCTTCTTCCAGTTGCTGGGCGTACTGGCTGCTGCCCAGGCTGGCGGCCTGCTCGCGCAGCTGGAATTCGGTGATGCGCTGGCGCATCGGCTCCAGGTTGCGCTGGATCTGGCTGCGCAGCTCGTCGCTGGCCCGCAGTTGCTGGGTCAGGCCGTCGTAGTCGCTGCGGCACCGGGCCAGTTCCTGCTCGCGCTGCATTTTCAAATCCAGCGCGTCCTGCAGGCCGCCTTGCGCGGCGGCATCGCTCAGGCGCTCGGCTTCAAGATGGGCGCGTTGCTGCTCCTGCGCCAGGTCGCGGGCCTGCTGTTCGGCCGTTTGCAGGGTGCGCTGCAGCTCGGCCTGCCGCGCTTGCAGGCTGCGCTCGCCAAACTGGGCTTCCTGGGCCTGGCGTTCCAGGCGGCGCAGTTGCTCGCGGCTGTCGTTCAGGCGCTGCTGGGCGGCAATGGCACGGTCTTCCTCCTGCGCGTGCTGTTCCTGCGCCTGGGCCAGTTGCCAATCCAGTTCTTCAAAGCGGCCTTCGGCCTCGGCGCTGCGCTCCTGCAGCTCATCCAGCAGGGCGCGGACTTCATCGCTGTCGGCCTGCAATTGCTGGCTGCGGCTGCTGGCCTGCTCGGCCTGCTGCTGCAGGCGCAGCCACTGCACCTGGCTGTCGTGCGCAGCCTGCCGGGTCTGCTGGGCTTCGCGGCGGGCGCCGATCAGGCCCGCCGAGGCTTGGGTGTAAGCATGGTCGGCCCGCGCCAAAGCGGCCTGGGCGTTTTCCACTAGCAGTTGCTGGGCACGCAGGGCTTTGTCCAGCTGCTCGATTTCCTGGGCGCGGGCCAGCAGGCCGGACTGTTCGCTGTCCTGCGCGTAAAAGGCCACGCTGTGCGCCGTGACGGCGTGGCCGCTGGCCACGTAGATGCTTTGCCCGTCCGGCAACTGGCTGCGCCGGGCCAGGGCTTCGTCCAGGCTGGCGGCGCACTGGCAGCCATGCAGCCAGTGCGCCAGCACGGCTTGCAGGCCTTCATCGCCGGTGCGGATTTTGTCGATCAGCCCCCCGGCCCGCACCCCGGTCACGGCAGCGGCCTGGGCGGCAGAGTAAAAGGCCAGCCGTGCAGGCGGCGCGGCGGCGGGGGTGGCAAAGCCGCGTACCGTCTCCAGCCGGCCAATCTGCACGGCGTTCATGCGCTCGCGCAGGGCCGCTTCCACGGCGTTCTCCCAGCCGGGTTCGACGGCAATGCGCGTCCACAGCGCAGGCAAACCCTCCAGCCCCTGCGCGATCAGCCAGGGCTGCAATTTGTCGTCGGCCCTGAGTTTTTCCTGCAAGGCCTGCAAGGCCTGCAAGCGGGCGGCCAGCTCGGCCTGCCGGGCGCTTTCGTGATTCACGGCCTGCTGGCTGCTGCGCCGCGCCTCTTCCAGCGCGGGCAGGCTGTCTTGCAGTTCCTGGTGGGCGGCTTCGGCCAGTTCGGCAGCTTCCTGGGCTGCGGCGTATTGTTCCTGCTGCTCTTGCAGTGCCGCCGGGTCGGGCGCGGCCAGGGCCTGGCGTTCGGTGCGCAGGCGCTCCAGCCGGGTTTCCTGCTGGCGGCTTTGCTCTTGCAGGCTGCGCTGCTCGGCAGCCAGCACCTGGATGCGTTGCTGCACCTGCACCACCTGCTGGTGCCGGGCCTGCGCCTGGGCCTGGGCGTGTTGCACGGCGTCTTCCAGCGCGGGCAGTTGCGCGGCCTGTTCTTCCACCTGGGCGGCCAGCAGTTCGGCCTGTTCCTGGGCATCGACGCCGCTGGCGGCCAGTTCCTCCAGCTCCAGCGCGGCGGCTTCCTGGCGTTCCTGCCATTGCCGGGTCTGCTCGGCCAGTTGTTCCAGGCGCTGGGCGATGCGCTGGCGGCCTTCGACGACGTAGCGGATTTCCGCCTCCAGCTTGCCGACTTCCGCCGTGGCCTCGTACAAACGGCCCTGGGCCTGATTGACGGCATCGCCCGCCGCATAGTGCGCCTGGCGCTGGGTTTCCATATCGGCTTCGATATGGCGCAACTGGGCCATGCCTTCTTCCAGCGCATTGACCGCTTCCAGCCCCTGGGCACGGATGGCGGCCAGGTCGCCCTCGGCATCCTGCTTTTTCAAAAACCACAGTTGGTGCTGCCTGAGCGTGGCGCTGGTGTTCAGGGCGTGGTATCGGGCGGCAACTTCGGCCTGCTTTTCCAGTTTTTCCAGGTTGGCCCCCAGCTCGCGCAGGATGTCTTCGACGCGGGTGAGGTTCTCGTGCGTGTCGTGCAGGCGGTTCTGCGTTTCGCGCCGACGCTCCTTGTACTTGGAGACGCCTGCGGCCTCTTCCAGAAACAGGCGCAGTTCCTCCGGGCGGCTTTCGATGATGCGGCTGATGGTGCCCTGGCCGATGATGGCGTAGGCCCGTGGCCCCAGGCCGGTGCCCAGGAACACGTCCTGCACGTCACGGCGGCGCACCGGCTGGTTGTTGATGAAATAGCTGCTGCCGCCGTCGCGGGTGAGCACGCGCTTGACGGCGATTTCGGTGAACTGGTTCCACTGCCCGCCCGCGCGGTGGTCGTGGTTGTCGAAGCTCAGCTCCACGCTGGCACGGCTGGCCGGTTTGCGCTGTGTGGTGCCGTTGAAGATCACGTCCTGCATGGACTCGCCGCGCAGCTCGCTGGCCTTGGATTCACCCAGCACCCAGCGCACGGCGTCCATGATGTTGGACTTGCCGCAGCCGTTCGGCCCCACCACACCCACCAACTGCCCCGGCAACATGAAGTTCGTGGGCTCGGCAAACGATTTGAAGCCGGAGAGCTTGATGGACTGAAGGCGCACGGCAGAGAGAAAACGGAGATTGGCCCACCCCACTGGGGAAAACCACAGGCAAAGGGGCAAATGATACAGCCCCTGGCCATCTGCACGCGGCAAGCTGCCGTTTTTTATTTTGAATCAAGAAAGCATGAAAAGCTTATCAGCACTGCGCAGAAAGCTATTAAGTTTGAAGAATCCGGACTCAGCCCCGCTCATCGCCGCTGCGGGCGCCCAAACCCAGGCCCAGGGCCATGCCACCGCCCCCTCCGCTGCCGCCTCCGCCCGCGCGGCCATTGCGGCCTGTGCTTTCGCCGCCCCGGCGGTTGCCGGAGCCGCCCTGGGCGCCGGGCCGCTGCGGGCCTTGGCTGGGCACGGCAACGTCGGCGGGAATGGCTTCCAGGTACAACGCCTGCCGGATGTATTGGCGCAGGGAGACGACGAGCTGCGCCGTCTGCACGGGGCGGCCTGCCACCATGTCCCGGGCGGCCTGCGCAGCCATGCGCACCTGTTCCTCGGTGCCCAGCAGGATGATGTCGGAGAGCACGGCCTCCACCGCGTCCCTGGTGCGGCGCTGGCGCTCGGAGCTGCCGCCCTCGGCGGGGGTGTCGTCGTCCTCGTCCAGCGGCACCGGCTCGGGCGCAGCATCCCTGCCCTCTACCTGAACCGCACGCGCTTCGCGCAGGTGCGTGGGGCTGACGGTGAGGTTGCCGGTAAACGAGCCGCCCAGCACCTTGTACGCCGCGATCAGGGTGCGCAGGCGTTCGTTGATCTGGCGGTTTTCCCGCTCGCGCCGCTTCTGCACGATCTGCATGAACAGCAGGCGCACGCCCATCATCATCATGGTCATCACCAGCAGGCTGATCACCGTGCCGGCAACCGCCGACCAGGAACTGAAATCGAGCAAGCCTGTTCCCCGCATCGCGATCACCCTTCTGCGCCGCCTGGCGCTGCATCCCAGCGCACCGAGCGCATCCCGATCGACGCCATTTGAAACCCGGCATTGAAAAACTGCGGTACATCCCCGGCCTGCGCGGCGGCAGCGGCATAGAGCAAGGGCAGGAAGTGCTCGTGCGTGGGGTGGCAGACCTCGGTGATGTCGCCCCAGCGCTCGAACTCGGCCAGCGCTGCCAGTTGCCCGGCCAGGATCAGGTTGGCCACACGATCGTCAAACTGCAGCGCCCAGCGGTAGGTGGCGTTGATGCCGGTGCCCTGGCGCAGGGTGGAGAGGTTGTGTACCAGATTGCCGCTGGCCACCAGCAGCACGCCCTGCTCGCGCAGCGGGGCCAGTTGCCGACCCAGCGCCCAATGCTCGGCCGCAGGGCGGGTGATGTCCATGCTCAATTGCACCACCGGGATATCGGCCTGCGGGAACATGGGCTGCAGCACGCCCCAGGCGCCATGGTCCAGGCCGCGCTCCGGATCCACGCTCAAGGGCTTGCCCGTGGCCGGGCTGGTCAGCGCCCCCGCCAGCGCCTGGGCCAGTTCCGGCGCCCCGGGAGCGGGATAGCGGCACTGGTACAGCTCCGGTGGAAAACCGCCGAAATCATGCAGCGTGGCAGGCTGCGCTGCGCCCGTGAGCGCCCACTGCCCGCCCGTCAGCCAATGGGCCGAGATGCACAGGATGAGCCGCGGGCGCGGGTAACGCTGCAGCAGTTGCTCGCCCACGTCGCGCCAGGTGAGGTGCCAGGCATTTTTTTCCAGCACGTTCATGGGGCTGCCGTGCCCGACGAACAGCACCGGCAGGCGGTTGACGGGTGGCAGTGGCGACAGGGGAGGATGGGCAAACATGGCTGCAATTACACCAAAAAACGCCCTCCCCGGCGGCCATCGCGCCATCCCGGCGGGCGGCTGGCCCTTTGCTTAGAACCTGTTCACGATCTTTTCATGGTGTCCGCAAGGCAGCAAAAAGCCGCAATCTAGGCGCGTGCCGCAGGCCAGGCTGGTGGCCTGGTCAAGGTGCGCAACGACGAGTGCGGTTTTTTGCTGCCTTGCCCGAAGGGTTGCCCCGCCAAGACAGCATCTGCTGCGTTGCAAATCCTCGCCGCCCCACCAGGGCGACTGCGGTTTGCGCCTTGCACCTGCCGCCTTGGCGGGGCAAC
>CABIIJ010000102.1 GCA_902175065.1 uncultured Comamonas sp.
GGCCTTGTCGTCGCTCAGGAAGGCAACCACGCCAGTGTCTGCCGTCTTGGAGTTGATGGCGGCAATCACCTTACCCAGGGCCTCGTCCTCGGTCACGTTGGCGTCCTTGGCAATGGTGGCCTTGGCTTCCGTACCGTTGGCACCGGTGATCGTGATCGTCACGTTGCCTGCGGAAATCGAAGCCTGGGCTTCGGTTTTCACGGTAGCGGCAACCAGGTCTGTACCTTTGCCGTAGGTGGCCTTGCCCAATTCATCCACTTTGGTGTTAGCCAGGGCGCCCACGGTGATGTTGTCGCCCGAATTGGCGCCCACCTGGAACACACCGCCAGTGAAGCTGCCGTCCAGCAGTTTGGCGCCGTTGAAAGTGGTGGTCTTGGCGACGCGATCCACCTCGTCACGCAACTGGGCCAGTTCAGCCTGCAGGGCTTCACGGTCGCTCTTGCTGTTGGTGGCGTTGCCAGACTGCACGGCCAGCTCACGCATCCGCTGCAGCATGTCGCCGACCTTGCCCAGGGCGCCTTCGGCAGTTTGCGCCAGCGAGATACCGTCGTTCGCATTACGGGAGGCCACGGCCAAACCACGTACCTGGGTGCTCATGCGCTCGGCGATGGCCAGACCGGCCGCATCGTCCTTGGCGCTATTGACCCGCAGGCCCGACGACAGGCGCTGCATGGAGGTGGCCAGCGAACCGCCGGACAGGCTCAGATTGCGCTGGGCGTTGATGGAAACTACGTTGGTGTTGATGGACATGGCCATGATGCGATTCCTTTAAACGGACGGTGTTTGAACAATGCTTTGCTTGTCGCAGCCGGTCTGCCTGGCCTCTGTGGACCGTTACGGCGTGTGGTGCCTGCTGCGTACAGATGAGTTATCGGGGCACGCCGGGGAATCTTTAGAACTTTTTATGAAACTGTCGAAAAACCCTTATCCGACAAGCATGTAAAGCTCTACTTTCAAAAGCGAAGCACGCTGAAAAAAGGCCATAAAGGGGGAAGAAGGGCTGCAAACCCCACGCTTATCGATGCAATAACCGCAGGGCAAGAAGGGAAGAATCCACTCCATCGCTCCTGTTGCCTGCCCGCTTGACCGGTGCCCATGGTTTCTAGGCGACGCGAAGCAACTCGCATCCTCCTTTCTTGCCTAACTGAAGGAATCACAGCAATGGCCGCCACTATCAACACGAACATCGCCTCGATCAACGCGCAGCGCAATCTGGCGCTGTCCGGGCAATCCTTGAACACCACCATGCAGCGCCTGTCCTCGGGCCTGCGCGTCAATAGCGCCAAGGACGACGCGGCCGGCCTGGCCATTGCCGAGCGCATGAACACCCAGGTCAAGGGTCTGACCGTCGCCTCGCGCAACGCCAACGACGGTATTTCTTTGGCACAAACCGCCGAAGGCGCCCTGGGCAAAATCGGCGACATGCTGCAGCGGATGCGTGAGCTGGCCGTGCAAGCCGGCAACGCCACCAACAGCAAAAGCGACCGCGAGGCCCTGCAGCTCGAAGTCAAGCAACTGGCCGACGAAGTAGACCGCGTCGCCAAGCAAACCAACTTCAACGGCCAGAAGGTGCTGGACGGCAGCTTTGCCGGTGCCGTATTCCAGGTGGGTGCCAATTCGGGCGACAACATCACCCTGGGAGCGCTGGTGGATACACGTGCCTCGCAGATTTCTTCGGTGTCGTATGCCACGTCAGAGGTGCCCTCCATCGATACCGCAGAAGCCAGCACACCGATTGCCAGCTTCAGCGCCCCTGCAACCGGCCTGTCGATCACCGTAAACGGTAGCAGCACCCCCGTGAAGCTACGTGACCCCATTCCCGCTGCCGATAGCCCCCAGGAGCGCCTGGGCCAGATCGTGGAAGCCATCAACGGTAAAAGCGCCGACACCGGCGTGACGGCCTACCTCACCAAAATCGAGGGAACCGAGGAATACAAGGTGGAAATCCTGTCCAGCAAGCTGGACGCCAATGGCGAACCGGTTTCTGTTACCTTCGACAACTTCTCTGCTGCCGCGACCGGTATGGATGGTGCCGGGGCCGGGGGTATCAACATTGCCGGCGGCGCAATAGGCGCAGGCTCCATCGCCAAGGCCCGCGGTATCGAGGATGTGGACGTCTCCACCCAGGCTGGCGCATGGGTGGCCCTGCAAAAAATCGACAGTGCCATCGACCAGGTCAACGGCGCACGCGCCACCCTGGGTGCCATCCAGACGCGCTTTGAAACGGCCGTGAACAATATCGACATCCAGGTCGAGAACCTGTCCGCTGCCCGGGGCCGGATTGTCGACGCCGACTTTGCCAAGGAAACCGCCAACCTGAGCCGCACCCAGATCCTGCAACAAGCCGGTACGGCCATGGTGGCCCAGGCCAACCAGATTCCGCAAAGCGTGCTGCAACTGCTGCAGGGGTAAGTACCAATATCAAGGCCCCCCAGCGGGCCTTTGCTCTTAAAAAATTAGCTGCTAGCGCTTGCTATTTCTAGATCTCAGATAGGCTACCATCTGTAAATTAGAAAATGCATGCAATAGCAGCTATTTCTTCTGTATTTACAGGATCTCTCCCTAAAATCGTCCCGTTCTCAACCACAACCTGCAGCAGCCAGCCAATGCCCAGGCCACTTTTACAGTACCGTTATGACCATCGCCCTCGACCAATTCATTGAAAGCTTCCTGACTGCTGTTGATTTTCAAGAGCCTGTAGAAGTCACCCCGGACACCGTACTCAAAGACCTACCCGAGTGGGATTCTCTGGCTGCCCTGGGGGTCATCGTCATGTTTGACGTAGAGTTTGGCAAAACCATTACCGGTGACGACATTAAAAACTGCACCACCGTGGCCGACCTGCACAAACTGCTGGGCTAACGCAACAAAAGGACTACACCATGGCGCTGTCCACCCTGCACAACGTCCGCTTTGCGGGCATGGCAAGCTGCGTGCCGCGACGCATTCTCGACAACTTGCTCGATTGCCCGCCACAACTGAAGTCGGAACGCGAACGACTGGTTCGCAATATCGGCATTCAGAATCGCCGCATCTGCCATGAGTGGCAGTGCTTTTCCGACTTGGCCTTGGATGCCGCACAAAAGCTGCTCGACAGCTTGCAATGGCAACGAGAAGAAGTTGGCGCCTTAATCGTCATTTCCCAGTCACCAGACTATTTAATGCCTTCTACAGCCATCATCTTGCAAAATCGGCTGGGCCTGTCCCAGACAACAATTGCATTTGATGTCAATCTGGGGTGCTCCGGCTATCCCTTTGGCCTACACTTAATGGGCAGCATGATTGCAGCAGGTGGCATCAAGAAGGGATTGATCCTTGTCGGAGACAAATGTGCATCCGTGCAAGATCCTCTTTTCTCCGATGCGGGTACAGCCACAGCACTGGAATTTGATGCCAACGCTGCCCCCATGTATTTTGATCTCAACAGTGACGGCAGCGGCTACCAAGCCATCATGCTTCCTGCTGGCGGACATCGCGAACCATTCAGCGCCGAGCATCTGATACCCAAACGCGACGAAAACGGCCTCAAACAATGGCCCGGTGCATTGCATTTAGATGGCCCTGCGGTACTCAGTTTTTCTACGCAGCGCGTTCCTCCTGCTGTCAATAGGCTACTCGAATACGCCAACATGCCCAAGGATGAGGTGGATTATTTCGTCTTTCACCAAGCCAATCGCATGATTAACGAAACCATTCGCAAGAAGCTAAGCCTACCTGTGGAAAAAGTACCATCCACTTTGCACGACTTCGGCAATACAAGCGGCGCCTCCTTACCTATTACCATGACGGTACGGTTGCGCGAGGCACTCACCAGCCATCAGCCCAAACGCCTGCTGCTCAGTGGCTTTGGCATCGGCCTCTCATGGGGAACATGCCTTGTGGATATTGATGGGCAAGTCCAATTTCCTGCATTAATAGTGTCATGATGTCCGCATTCAGCCTGCATGGCAAAACCATCCTGGTCACTGGCGCCAGCTCTGGAATTGGCCGACAAATCGCACTGAGCTGCGCCCAGGCGGGTGCCCAGGTTATTGCCTCGGGACGCGATGCTCAAAGGCTGGATGCCACGCTTGCAGCCATGCCAAACGCAGGGCACCGAACTCTGCCCCTTGATCTCTGCGACGATGCAGCTGTCAAATCCACCGTAGCGATCTTGGGCAAAGTTGATGGCGTGGTACATGGTGCCGGTATTTCCTTGCTGGCCCCGCTACGGCTTGCCACTCGCCCGCACATCGAAAGCCAACTCGCAGCCAACTTGGTTGGCCCCATGCTGCTCACACAACAACTGCTGCTCAGAAACTCCGTACAGCCGGGCGGCGCCATTGTCTTCATTTCGTCTATTTCAGCCCACATCGGGGTGCATGGCGTATCGTCGTACTCTGCCAGCAAAGGGGCGCTTGAGGCCATGGCACGCAGCCTGTCCATGGAGGTTGCAAAGAAAGGCATCCGTGTCAATTGCTTGGCGCCCGGCCTAGTGCAAACGCCTATGTTTGAGGCAGCTCTCAGCACCACAGGCGGCTTGGACGAAACCATCAAAAACTACCCTCTGGGGCTAGGCCAGCCTGAAGATGTGGCTAACGCAGCCATCTTCTTTCTCTCACCAGCCAGCCGCTGGATCACCGGTACAACCCTGGTACTCGACGGCGGCCACACAGTCGGTTGAACTTCGCATGAGACTACGCAAAAAACTCATCATCGTCGGCGCAGGCGGACTTGGCCGTATCGTCCATGACGTATTGTCCCAAGACTGTGAAGTCAGCAGCGAATACACCCTGGCGGGTTTTCTCGACACGCGCGCCGATGTCGAATTGCCACCTGAACTGCATGGCAGCGTACTCGGCTCGCCTCTGAGTTACAAGCCGCAAACCGACGAGATATTCATCCCTGCGATTGGCAATCCTCAATGGCGGCAAAAGCTACTTGCGCCCTTGATCGCCCAAGGAGCCACTTTCTACAGTTATACACGCCAAGCATCCGTCGCAGCCCGGACTCGGATAGGACAAGGCGTTTTTCTGACGCCAGGCGCCGTTATCTCCACCGACTGTGAAATTGGCAACTATAGCTATATAGATACCTATGTCGTCTTGGGCCATGACAGCAAGGTGGGTACCCATTGCATGATTGGCGCCATGAGCTTTCTTGCAGGCAACGTCCATGTAGAAGACGGTGTGGCTATCCATCCCCGGGCAACCATTGCCAAAGGTGTCACCTTGAGTGAGGGAAGCACCGTGGGTATCGGAACAGTTGTTCTCAAAAATGTGCCGCCTCGGGTCACAGTATTTGGCAACCCGGCCAGAGTTATCTCCACCTGATCGTGCTGGCAGATCATTTTCTGCCATGCCTTCCAGCGAGTGCCTTAAATTAAAACATGAAAAATCATCCCATCGCTTTTTTCTTTGATTTTTTAAATCCACAGGATCATATATCAGAAGGCCTACTGGATATTATCTATGCTCCTTTGCACATCGGCTTAGGCCTGAAACATCCAATATTTACCCCAAAAAATCTACTGATCAATTTGGATGAATTTAATCCAACCCAATTCAAAAATATTATAAAAAATGAAACCTCTCTGCAAGATGATTTTGATATATGGAGAATGACCTACCATGAGATGCCCCCTAAGGCATCTGAATATTTTTTTAGTTTCCTCCACGATAGATTTTTGATTTCCGCAGGTACTCCGCCATGGCTTCTAAAAGGATTAAAAACCCGTGACATCGGCTTCATGGATATCAGCCTCTCCCCCATAGAATTTCCAAGAGACCGCCTGATCGCAATCTACACGAACCGTGAAAAAATAAAACAAAAGATAATTAAGCATTCAGTTACCGACGAAGAAATCCGTCTGGAAGCCAGTTTACTTGGCGCAAATCTCAGAATGCACCGAAAAAAATTTGAAACTGAATTACGATTAAAGTTTGATGTCACTGAGTCACTTATTATTGACTATCAGTATCCAGGCTCCAAAGAACTTACTTTACCTACGGGGAATATAGCCTGTCTTACTGATTTTTCTAAAAACATCCTTGAAATTGCTGCTGAAAGAAAAATATTTTTACTCAGAGATACATCCAGAGAATACGAAAATAATTTTTTTGCAAAAGAACGTAAAAAAATAGAAGCCGCCCTCAAACAATCAATTCAGTATTGCCCGCAAAATAAATACCAGTTACTGGCATCCCACGATGATTTTGAATTTTTCAGCATTAACGCCGCATCCCATCAAGAAGCTTTTTATTTTAACAAGAAATCTCACACCTTAAGAAAACGTTCGGTGGACGTTATCGGAATGACAGGCAGCGACCACCACTACCAGTTTTACCTGGAAGACATCATTGCGCCATCGTTCTGGAACGAAATTTTTGGAATTGAAGATATCCCCAAAATTCACAGTATCAGAAACATATCCAGAAATTATGCCCGGGACATGATGAATCAGTGGGGGGATTTTGAACGGGTCGTCAATTGGGAGCGCACACAACCGGCAATGGCATATCTCAGGTCAGGAGGAATTGTTGTCAATCATCGACTGAGTGCCTTAAACGAAAGAATTGGAAAATTAGAAAATGCATTGCAAAACAACACACCAACCAACTCTTCGGGTAATTCTCCAATACAAAAAATAAAGGATAGCAAGTTAGGCCAAAAGGCATTTATATTCGGAAATTCAGCCTCCATTCTGGACCTTGATCTGAATACCCTGATGCAGATGGACACATTCTGGTGCAACAATGCGTACAGAATGGACGAGCTAAAAATTCCATTCAACCCGAAATACTATTTCTTGAGCGATGTCATCGGAATTCACAAAGCTGGAAATCGTATTCTTGATCTGAATTTTGAAATAGGTTTTTTTTCAAGAGTTGTAAAAAAAGAAATAGAAAACCAAAGACCTGATTTCTCCAAAGAAACTATCATCTATCCAGATAACAGTATAAAATTCTTTGAAAATCCTGCTAACGACATTAAAATCAACCCATCCCTTTATTTGCTTGACGGGGGGACAACCACCTTTGTCATGATTCAATATGCCTATTGGATGGGGTACAAGGAAGTTTATCTGGCTGGCGTTGATTTAGACTACACCATACCTTACTTTTATGGAGAATTCAACCCAGTGAGAAATACGGCTGGGGAGTATTTATCGGAATCAATGAAAATATCCATCACCACTGCTCAGAAAATTTTTGAAAAAGAAGGAAGAACCCTTGGAAAGATAACCCAATCCCCAAATCTTCCTCTAGAATTTTTCAAAATAGAAGATGTAATTTAAATCACAAAATACCACCCCAATTTCTATCGAATAAAAATGAATACAAGACATCAATTATTCATTCAAAGCCCGCACTCAAAGGATGTCAGCGATTTTTTTCACATCTTCAACACTCCCAACATCCTCAATGTCATTTATTGGGAAAAATACTTCGATATGATCAAAAATATCGAAGGGGATATTGTCGAATGTGGGGTAGGTCGAGGGCGAAGTTTGCTGACCATTCTGGCACTTGAATCTTTGTTTCGAACCTTTGATGATTATATTCCAAAAGGTATCCATGCTCTTGACAGTTTCGAAGGTTTTCCCGAGCCAACAGCAGAAGATATTTCTCCCAGAAAGACCCAGAAAGGCGAATGGTCTCAATCACCGAATGGACAATTTAATTATTCAATATCCAACCTGCATCAAATTATCAGAAATGCTGGAATTCAAGAATCTTTGCATGACGAGTTAATACTGATAAAAGGATTTTTTGATGAAACCGTTCATCAAATTGCTGCACCAAAAATTGCCCTTCTGCATCTAGACAGTGATCTTTACCTTTCGATCAAAACACCTCTTGCCACACTTGCCGATAAAATTTCGATAGGTGGCATAGTCGTTCTGGATGATTATCTTCTGCATGACGCCAATCAAGAGTCCGAACCTTTCCCTGGCGCAAGACGTGCAGTGAATGAATTTCTGCAATCTAGGACTGATTTTGAACAGCGCATCAGTGTGCGTGGCACACCCTATTTAGTGCGAACAACGGCATGAACGCCACACGTTCCCCTTGCGTTGCCCTGATCCCTTTGCGTGGCGGCTCCAAGAGCATTCCCATGAAAAACATCCGCCCTTTAGCTGGCCAACCCCTGTGTGCTTGGGTGCTGGAGGCTGCAGCAGCCTGTCCGGGTATCGACGCTGTGTACGTATCAACCGACTCGGGCATCATCCGGCAGACGGTGCAGAGCCTGGGCCTGGGCATACAAGTCATCGACCGACCTGCAGAACTGGCGACTGACGAAGCATCCACCGAGTCGGTGATGCTGCACTTCATGGAGCAGGTACCATTCGAACGACTGGTCACCATTCAAGCCACATCGCCTCTGCTAACAACTCAGCACTTACAACAAGCGCTGACACAGTTCGACCGAACAGGGTGTGATTCCATGTTGAGCGCCGTGCGTACTAAACGCTTCTTTTGGCACGAAAACGCCACGCCCATTAACTACGACCCGAAACACCGACCACGCCGTCAGGAGTTTGCTGGCACGCTGATGGAAAATGGCGCTTTCTACGTAACTCATCGCACCGTATTACAAAATTCCCGCTGTCGGCTAGGCGGAAAAATCGGTATTTTTGAAATGCCCGAACACACCGCCATGGAAATCGACGAGCCAGCGGATTGGGAGACAGTATCCCAATTGCTTACAACATCCCGCATTGCACGGACATAGCAGGACATGCACATCTTCCGCAATTTTTCAAAATTCGTGGTGTTCTCCGAGGACACATTGCTCAGCGCCCTGCACAAGATCAACAATAGTGAGGCACGCTTGATCTTCGCAGTCTCCGAAGGGGGCATCCTGGAAGGCGTACTGACCGATGGCGATCTGCGCCGCTGGCTAACGAAAAGCCACAGCATCGACTTGAATGTGCCAGTGGCCTCTGTCATGAACCGGAACTTCACAGCCGCTTCGGAAAACGATACGCCACAACAAATTCATGGTCTGTTGAACCATAAAGTGCAGGCAGTACCGTTACTGGACGCACAGCACCGCCTGAAGGCTATAGCCCTGATTGGTAAAGTACGGCTCAACTTGGAAGGCCGCTTCATCGACGAGCAAGCTCCTACGTTCCTGATTGCCGAAATCGGCAACAACCACCAAGGCGACTTAGCTCTGGCGCTCAAACTGATCGACGAAGCTGCCGCCGCTGGCGCAGATTGCGCAAAATTCCAAATGCGTGACATGCAGGCGCTGTACCGCAATGCAGGCAATAACAATGACGCCAGCGCAGATTTGGGTGCGCAATACACGCTGGACTTGCTCCATCGTTTTCAGTTGAAAGATGACGACCTTTTTCGCGCCTTCGATCACTGCCGCCTACGCGGTCTAGTACCACTATGTACGCCATGGGATCATTCCAGCCTGGAAAAACTTCAGACTTATGGGCTGCCTGGCTACAAGCTCGCCTCAGCAGACTTCACCAACCACGATCTGATGGACGCTGTTGCAGCCACGGGCAAACCCATGCTCTGCTCTACCGGCATGTCCACCGAAGCGGAAATCCGCGACGGCGTGCGCCACCTGCACAACCTGGGCGCCGGCTTTGCACTGCTGCACTGCAATTCCACCTATCCAGCTCCGTTCAAGGACGTAAACCTGCACTACTTGCGCCATTTGCAGGAGATCAGCGGTGGACCAGTGGGCTACTCCGGGCATGAACGCGACATCCACGTCGTCATTGCCGCCGTAGCGCTGGGCGCCAAGATTGTTGAAAAGCACTTCACCCTGGATAAGTCCCTGGAAGGCAATGATCACAAGGTCAGTCTGTTGCCCGCTGAGTTCACACGCATGGTGGAGGGGATCCGCCAAGTTGAGGAAGCCCTCGGTACACAAGGTGAGCGGCGTATATCGCAAGGCGAATTGATGAACCGCGAGAACCTGTCCAAAAGCCTGGTCGCAGTGCGGGATCTACCTGCAGGCACTATCGTGGCAGCCGACATGGTGCAAGTCCGTAGCCCTGGCCTGGGTTTACAGCCTAACCGCAAGAACGAGTTGATCGGAAAAACACTGCCTACAGCCAAGAAAGCCGGTGATTTTTTCTTTCCCTCTGACCTGGGCGAAGCACGAGCACAAGCACGCAACTATCGCTTTGCCCTACCCTGGGGCGTACCGGTGCGCTATCACGATCTGCACACCATGCGCGTACAGTCCAACATGGATTTGCTGGAGATTCACCTCAGCTACAAAGACATGGCGCAGGACTTCCGCCGTTTTATCACCGAGCCGCTGAAGATGGGCCTCGTTGTTCACGCCCCAGAGCTTTTTGCAGGCGACCATACGTTGGATCTTTGCGCACAAGACGAGCGCTACCGCCAGCACTCCATTGCGCAATTGCAGCGTGTCATTAACCTCACTCGGGAGCTGGCACCTTACTTTCTACACACACAGCAACCGTGCATCGTCACCAACGTCGGTGGCCACACGCACACCGGCCATTTACCGTCCGATGCCTTGCCTGCTTTATACGAACGGCTGACGCACAGCTTGGCGCAACTCGATACGGAAGGCGTGGAAATCATTCCCCAGACCATGCCGCCCTTTCCCTGGCACTTTGGTGGACAGCAATTCCACAACCTGTTCGTGGATGCCGATTCCATCGTTACGTTCTGCCGCAAACAGGGCATGCGCATTTGTCTGGATGTTTCGCACTCCAAACTGGCATGCAACCATCGCCAAGAATCCTTTGTCGGCTTTCTACGCACCGTACTGCCCCACACAGCGCACATGCACCTGGCCGATGCCCAAGGGATAGACGGCGAGGGCTTACAGATTGGCACGGGCGACGTGGATTGGCGCGAGTTATTTCGTCTTGTCCTGGAGCTACCCCAACCACCGAGTTTCATTCCTGAAATCTGGCAAGGGCACAAAAATAGTGGCGAAGGCGCATGGCTGGCTTTATCGCTTTTGGAAGCAACAGCTGCGGCTGTCAGCATGCAGAAAAACTAGGGATCCTCTGCACAAATCGCCGCGCCGCCCGCATCTGCGGCCTCGGGCGGTCTGCGGCGTTGCAAATCCTCGCAATAGCTACGGCTATCCCTGCGGTTTGCGCCTTGCAGCCCATCCCGATCCGCAGCGCAGGCTTGCCGCTCGATTTATGCAGAGGATCCCTAAGTACCTTACATCCAAGAAAAGAAAATGTCGAAAAGTCCATACTACACACTTCCCGGATCTTTTTCCAATGAGGATAAGCTCTTTCTTGAAGGAAATTCCTCCCCCAATTCTCTGACCAGCATCCTTATCTCCTAAAAAAGGACACTGGCATTTTTGCCCCACCAAATGGAATCCTTTTTTCCCCAGAAGAAATGCGTAAGTACTGGAGAGAGAATCGTCGCTCAAATGAAAATACCAGAAAAATATTCTGGGTTTGATTCACTCGAAGCATTCCCACGCGATCAAATATCACTAGAATCGAACCATCAACTCATTGAAACGTTCGAGAAAAATGGAGACCAAGGACTCAGCCTCGCGGAAGCATCGACCATATTTGAAACCAAAGGCGTCAAGAATATCGAATTGATTGAAGGGAATGTTTTACGCATTTCCGGCGGCACACCCCGCCACCCGTATTGCTCTTCTTCACCTGGATATAGATATCAAGGAGCCAACAGAATATGCCTTGCAGCGCTTGTATGAGCATATCGTTCCGCAGGGTTTAATCGTCGTCGATGACTACGGCACTGTGGCTGGAGCGACCGAGGCAGTTGACCAGTTCGCCAAAACACATGGTTTACTCATTCAAAAGACCAGCCACTACAAGATTCCCGCATATATCCAGAAACCGGCCTGATTCCTTCTTACCGCTTATTTCCCATGTCCCTGTATGCAACACCCGGCGCTTCCCAAGCCCTCATGCAGCCCATATTCCCTGTCATTTTGTGCGGCGGCGTTGGTGCACGACTATGGCCCCTCTCTCGGGAGCAGCATCCCAAACCGTTTCTCCGCCTGTCCGACGGTCAAAGCCTATTGCAAAAAGCCTTGCTGCGCTGCATGCAACTTCCAGGAGCCCGGACTTCATATATCGTGACGAACCGGAGTTTGCGACTCAAAGTAGAGGACGATTGGAAGGAGTTGGCTGGCACAACACCGCCTCTGCACTTCATCCTGGAGCCGTGTCCACGCAACACAGCCCCGGCCGTTGCCGTAGCAGCCGCGCAGATTGCACGCCAACACGGCGAAGATGCAATCATGCTGGTACAGGCAGCAGATCACATCATCACCAACCAGCAAGCCTTTGCGGAAGCGGTTGCCACAGCCATGACACTGGCCCAAACCGGGAAACTGGTAACTTTCGGCATTCATCCCACTGCCCCAGAAACCGGCTATGGCTATATCGAGACACAAGGCAGCAAGGTCATTCGCTTCGTAGAAAAACCCTCAGAGGAGAAAGCACGCGCTTATCTTGAGAATGGGAATTTTCTATGGAATGCCGGCATATTCTGCTTTACGGCAGGCAATTTGCTTTCTGAAATGCGACAGCACTGCCCAGACATTCTAGAAGACGCAATACGCTGTATTCCCATTCAGTCTGAGAGCCCTGTTGTACTAGAACTTGATGCTACAAAGTTTTCCCATGTGCGCGAACAATCTTTGGATTACGCACTCATGGAGAAGTCTCACGAAGTGGCCGTAGTTCCATGCAACATTGGGTGGAGTGATATAGGTTCGTGGAACGCACTGGGCGATTTACAGCCAGGAGACGCAAACAATAACCGCCTGCATGGCCACATATTGGCACACCAAATTAGCAACTGCACAGTGTGTGCAGAAAGTCGGGTAGTGGGTGCTGTCGGCGTCAAGGATTTGGTAATCGTGGACACAGCGGATGCATTGCTCATTGCACATAAATCGCAGACTCAAGAGGTCAAGCAGATTTTCAACCAGCTCAAATCCCAGGATCACGAAGCCCATAAATACCATCGCTGCGTACGCCGCCCCTGGGGTATTTACACTGTTCTGGAAGAAGGTATCGGATTCAAGATCAAACGCATCGAGGTCAACCCCGGTGAGAGCTTAAGCCTGCAGATGCACTACCATCGCAGCGAACATTGGGTTGTCGTGGCCGGCATGGCACAGGTA
The DNA here is from genome assembly GCA_902175065.1 of uncultured Comamonas sp. Taxonomy (GTDB): domain Bacteria; phylum Pseudomonadota; class Gammaproteobacteria; order Burkholderiales; family Burkholderiaceae_C; genus Comamonas. The sequence continues at coordinate 13,123 of CABIIJ010000102.1, forward strand.
GTGAATGGCGACAAACAGTTTCTAGTCAACACCAACGAATCCACCTACATTCCAGCAGGACAAATACATCGATTATCCAATCCAGGAAAAATCCCACTGATTATCATTGAAGTTCAAAGTGGTCACTATTTAGACGAAGATGATATCCACCGGGTCGATGATCGTTATGGCCGACATACCTGAACCCTGTTTTACAGCAAGGGATGCACCGATTAGCGATTTGGTCAAAACGGCTTTCCAACGCATACGTTAATCGTAGATATATGCATAGAACCCCATACATATTTTCAATCTGTATCTGGAAGGCTGGTGATATGGTGGAGAAGGTCACTGGTACGGCGCACGCTACGACGCTATCACAGAAAGAACTCGGTGACGCTGCTGCTGCGTCATACCCAAAAAAAATGGCAATCCCAGCAATGTTTGCCCGAGTGATTGGGCATCGGGCGTATCCAACACCAAACACCGCTGTTGCAGCACGTTCATGTGCTGCAACAGCGGTTGGTACCAACGCCGCGTCATGATGCGGGCCTGCTGGCAAGCTTGTTCTAGCGCGGCGCGAGCTTCGGCATCAGGCAGGCGCATACACAGCAGTGTAGGAGCCATCAATGGGCCGCCAGCGCCCTGCGCCTGCCAAGTCAGACTGTAGCCACTAGCCTGCTCCAGATCATGCATTAAACCAGTCAAAAATTCCCGTCTATCGCACGCATGAAGCTCCCATTTTTCAAGCGACGCTAACCCAATGGCTGCATGGTATTCACTCATCTTGGCATTGGTACCCAGCCCGGCCAAGGTGCCTACAAGCGTGTCGACATCAGGGTCGAGATTAATGCCAAAGTTGGAGAGTTGGCGCACCTTGGCAGCCAAACCAGGGCGAGTGGAAACAACCAGTCCACCTTCGCCCGCAGGCAAACTTTTAGTGGTGTGCAGGCTGAAAACCAGTGTGCCTTCCGCCCCTTGCAACCATTGACTGCCATAGGCCGCAGCAGCGTCGATGACAACAGGCAGGCCGGTATCCCGTTCGAATTGCTGCCAAGCTGACATGTCGTGCGGCATGCCAAAAGTAGTAACGGACATCACTGCGTCGATGCGCATGCGTTCGCATGCGGCACGGGCGATTTTCGGCGTAAGCATCCAGGTCTGTGCATCCACGTCGGCCAGTACAGGCACATGCCCTGCTCGAACAACGGCTGTAGCGGTGGCAACAAAAGTCAGAGCAGGCACCAGCACATGCGCACCTGTGGGTAAATTCAGGGCCTGTAGCACCAACTCCAACCCCTGTGTGGCATTGGCTACCGTGGTGAGATGTTCGTGCGGCATCTCAAATTGCTGCGCGAACACAACCTCCAGCTCCCGAACCAGCGGGCCGAAGTTGGAGTAATGCTGGGCAGCATGCATGCGCTCCAGCCAAGGCAGCAACTCCTGCGGCGAGGGCATGTTGGGAACGAGCAGGGGCACCCAGGGCAATTCCGGTGCCATAGTCATGCCATGGCTTCCATCTTGACCAGAGTTTGCTCCAGATTGGCTTTGACACTCAATATCTTGCGATCCCGACGTAAATAGTTGAGCCACATGAAGCGGTAAGCTTTTTCCAACTCTGCCGTACGTGCGACGTAGTTCATTAAAGCGCTCTGCCTGAGTTGCTCTCTCGCAGCAGCACGCAGACGTTGCAAATCGTCAGGCCTATTCATCAAATTTAGGGCTGCATCCACATACCCCTGCACATCCGAAGCGACCACTCCGCCAAACTGCACTCCTCTCAGCATTCGTGCAGTGGACGCATCCACGCCACGTACTGCATCCATCGCCACAATGGGAAGCCCCATCCAGAGTGTGTGCAAAGTAGTCGTACCACCGGAGATGGGCGAAGTATCCAGCGCAATATCTGCAATATGCCCCATCTCCATGAATTGGTTCAGGGGTTGCTGGTGCAATACGGAAACACGCTCCATTGGCATGCCCGCGGCCTCTACACGTGGCCGCATATGAGCCTGAGCAGCATCGGCGTTGTCTTCCTTTACCAGAATAATAAGATGAGCATCTTCACGCGCACGTAGTATCTGTGCCCACACACACAGCATTTCATTTGTAATCTTGGCCGAGCTGTTCAGTGAAATCAGCGTTGGATAGCCATTGCGTAACATGGGCGGCTCTTCGCACAGCGGCGCATAAGTCGGCGGTGCATAGCTGGCCATACAGTTCAAGTAAAACAGAGTTTCTGAGTAATGAGGTGCATGGTTGGGCGGAGCAATACCACTATCCACCAACCTGTAGTCCATGGCTTTCATACCCAGCGTCTGCATATACCCCAGCCAGGTCACCTGCACCGGCGCGGCACGGCGAGCAAATACGCCCAGGCGGTGGCCGTGGGTAAAACCAGATAAATCGACCAAAATGTCAATTTGATCTTCCCGGATTCGTTTGCAGACATCCTCATCGCTCATTTCCATGATGTCGAGCCAGTGCGGCACCAATATGCGTATTTGCGGAGTGATGTGATCCCATGGTCCGTTGGAATAAACGTGAATTTCCACGTTGTCCGGGTTGTGGTGCGATAGCACCGGCAGCATGAAAAATGCGACCGAGTGTTCCCGAAAATCGGCGGTGACATAACCGATTTTTAATTTTTTCCGGGGATTGCAGTCTTGCACCTTTAATGGCCTGGCATTGCGCGTAAGCGGGTCGGCAAAGCGCTTGCCCCAATCGCGGGCCGTCTGCAGGGCAACCAGAGGGTCGCTGGACGTGTGGGCATGGATGTAGGCCCTCAGCATCCAGTCGCCGCTCTCGTTCGAGTGTTTCACCACCTTGTCGATCAGGATGGAGGCCTCTTCCTTTCGCCCCAGACTGAACAGGGCCAGCGCCTTGATGCGATGGGCCTGCCATTGCAAAGGGTCAAGGGCAATGGCGGTGTCCAGCGCTCCCAATGCGTCCGACCAGTTGGCGATGCGGGCATAGACATGCCCGATCAGCATCCATAACTGGGCGTTGGTGACGTTGTCCGCCGCCAGCACCATGAGTTGCCGCAGGGCTTCGACAAACTTGCCTTTTGCGACCAGCCCCGTGCTGATTTCATGCAGCTTTTCTTCTACCGAGCCAGGCTGAGGGGGAATGGGCTGTTTCTTTTTAGACATAAGCGTGCTGCGGCTCCAACAGGACAACGGGGGCAAACAGAAAGAGGTCAGGCCACCAACCGCGCCAGATCGGCGACCTGGTTCATGGCCTGGTGCAGGCTGGCCAGCAGGCCCAGGCGGTTGGCTTTGAGGGCGGCATCGTCGGCATTGACCATGACGTGCTCGAAGAACGCATCCACCGGGCCACGCAAGGCCGCCAGGGTTTGCAGGTGGGCGGTGGTGTCCCCTGCGGCCAGTTGCTGCCGAGCTTGGGCGGCGATGGTTTGCAGAGTGGTGAACAGGTCTTTTTCCGCCGGTTCTTGCAGCAGGGCAGCATCGACCTGGGGGGCGATTGCCGTTTCCGCTTTTTTCAGGATGTTGCCCACGCGCTTGTTGGCAGCGGCCAGGGCGGGCGCTTCGGGCAGGGCGGCAAAGGCGCGTACTGCGGCCAGGCGTTGGGCCACGTCCGACAGGCGCTGGGGGCGCAGGGCCAGCACGGCATCGACTTCCTGGGCGCTATAGCCTTGCTCGCGCAGGCTGACGGCGAGGCGATCGTAGAAAAAGTCGTGCAGTGCAACGCTGGGATCCTGGATTTTGTCGCCAAAGGCGGGGACGGCACGGGCCAGGAGCTGGCCCAAGTCCAACGGCAGATTGCGCTCGACCAGCATACGGATCACGCCCAGGGCGTGGCGGCGCAGGGCGAAGGGGTCACGGTCGCCAGTGGGCAGGTTGCCGATGCCGAACATGCCGACCAGGGTTTCCAGCTTGTCGGCCAGGGCCACGACCAGGCCCACGTTGTCACGCGGCAGTTGGTCGCCCGCGAAGCGGGGTTTGTAGTGGTCTTCGATGGCATGGGCCACGGTGTCGGGCAGGCCGTCGTTCAGGGCGTAGTAGGCGCCCATGGTGCCTTGCAGTTCGGGGAATTCGCCCACCATGTCGGTGACCAGATCGGTCTTGGCCAGCAGGGCGGCGTTGTCCACGCAGGTCAGCAGCCATTCCTCGGCCACTTCGCCTTCGTGGCTGCTCAAGCCGGCGTGCCGGGCGCCCAGGTTGTCGAACAGTTGCACGGCGATGGCCTTGGCAATGGCACGCACGCGCTGTACGCGCTCGCCCTGGGTGCCAAGCTGGTTGTGGTAGACCACCTTGTCCAGTTGCGGCACGCGGCTGGCCAGGGTCTTTTTGCGGTCCTGGTCGAAGAAGAATTTGGCATCGGCCAGGCGCGGGCGCACCACGCGCTCGTTGCCGCCCACCACGGCACTGGCATCCTGCGGCGCGATGTTGCTGACGATGAGGAACTGGTGCGTGAGCTTGCCTTGCGCATCCAGCAGGGGGAAATATTTCTGGTTGGCCTTCATGGTCAGGATGAGGCATTCCTGCGGCACGGCCAGAAATTCTTTTTCAAATGCGCAGACGAGAACGTTCGGGCGTTCGACCAGGGCGGTCACTTCGTCCAGCAGCGCGGCATCTTCAATGGGTTGCACACCGCCGCCGACCTGGGCTGCTGCTGCTTGCAGTTGCTGGGCAATGAGGGCACGGCGTTCGGTAAAGCTGGCAATCACCGCACCCTGGTCACGCAGTTGGCTGGCGTAGCTGTCGGCGTCCTGCAGCACGACGGGGTGGACGCTGGCCTCGAAGCGGTGGCCCTGGGTGCTGTTGCCTGCGGTCAATCCCAGGGCGGTGACGGGCACCACGCTGGCGCCGTGCAGCGCCACCAGGCCATGCGCCGGGCGCACGAAGTGGACGCTGCTCCAGCCGTCCTGCAACTGGTAGGTCATAACCTTGGGGATGGGCAGCCTGGCAATGGCCTCGTCCAGCGCCTTTTGCAAGCCTGCGGCCAGGGTGGCGCCCTGGGCGGTGCTCTCGAAATACAGCACCTCGGCCTTGCCGTCATCCACGCGCTGGAGGCTGGCGACAGCGCTGGCATCGGCGCCCAGGGCAGCGAGTTTTTTCAGCAGCGCGGGCTTGGGCTGGCCGTCGGCCTCCAGCCCCACGGCCACGGGCATGAGTTTTTGCGACACGGCCTTGTCCGGCGCTTGCGCCAGTACGGCGGTGAGGTGCGCAGCCAGGCGGCGCGGCGAGGCGTAGGCGGTCAGTTGCGAGGCGGCGCTGGTCAGCCCCTGCGCGGCCAACTGGTCACGCAACACGCTGGCAAAGGCATCGCCCAGCTTTTGCAGGGCCTTGGGGGGCAGTTCTTCGACGAACAGTTCAACGAGGAGGTTGGCAGTAGTCATGGCAATCTTGATAGCTTCCAGCGCTTGTCCTGCAAGCCCTGGAGGGTGATTTATTTAAAAATTATTCAGGCGGATTTTTTCTGCTTTTCGGCAGCTTTGGCCAGTTCGGCCAGCACTTCATCGGCGTGCTGCCTGGGGGCCATGGGGAAGCCCAGGCGGGCACGGCTGTCCAGGTAGCTCTTGCCCACGGCGCGGGCCAGGTTGCGGATGCGGCCAATGTAGGCGGCACGTTCGGTCACGCTGATGGCACCGCGTGCGTCCAGCAGGTTGAAGGTGTGCGCCGCTTTCAGCACCTGTTCGTAGGCGGGCAGGGCCAGTTGTTCGGCAATCAGCTGGTTGGCGGTCTGCTCGTGCGCAGTGAAGGCGGTGAACAAGAAGTCGACGTTGGAATGCTCGAAGTTGTAGGTGGACTGCTCCACCTCGTTCTGGTGGTACACGTCGCCGTAGGTCAGGCCGTCCGTCCACGTCAGGTTGTAGACGTTGTCCACGCCCTGCAAATACATGGCCAGGCGCTCCAGGCCGTAGGTGATCTCGCCGGTGGCAGGCTTGCAGTCGATCCCGGCGACCTGCTGGAAATAGGTGAACTGTGTCACCTCCATGCCGTTGAGCCACACTTCCCAGCCCAGGCCCCAGGCGCCCAAGGTGGGATTCTCCCAATCGTCCTCGACAAAGCGGATGTCGTTCTTCTTCAGGTCAAAACCCAGGGCCTCCAGGCTGCCCAGGTACAGCTCCAGAATGTTGGCCGGGGCGGGCTTCAACACCACCTGGTATTGGTAATAGTGTTGCAGGCGGTTGGGGTTGTCGCCGTAGCGGCCGTCCTTGGGGCGGCGGCTGGGCTGCACGTAGGCGGCCTTCCACGGCTCTGGGCCGATAGCCCGCAAAAAGGTGGCGGTGTGGCTGGTGCCCGCGCCCACTTCCATGTCATAGGGTTGCAGCAGGGCGCAGCCCTGGTTGGCCCAGTAGGTCTGCAATTTCAGGATGATGTCTTGGAAGGTGAGCATGTGCGGTTCTACGTTGATCGTTTTGTCGTTTTGCGGGCGGGCCGAAGCACCCGGGCCGGGCAAAGCCCCTGATTCTAGGCCCGCGCACCCCTTCTACAATGCCTACCCGTTTTTCAAGGAGCTGCCATGAATATCCTGAACATCATCAAGAGCCAACTGATCGAGGTGATCGAGTGGACGGACGATTCGCGCGACACCCTCTCCTACCGCTGGCCCGATGAGGACAAGGAGATCAAGAACGGTGCCCAGCTCATCGTGCGCGAGTCGCAGCAGGTGCAGTTTGTTGCAGCGGGCCGGTATGCCGACCTGTTCGGGCCGGGCAAGCACACGCTCGTGACCGAGAACATTCCCGTGCTGTCGGATATCTACGGCTGGAAATACGGCTTCCAGTCGCCGTTCAAGTGCGATGTCTATTACATCAACACCCGCTTGTTCACCGGCAACAAATGGGGTACGGCCAACCCGGTGATGGTGCGCGACCAGGATTTCGGCGTGGTGCGCATCCGCGCCTTTGGCACCTACGACTTTCGCATCGTGCAACCGGCGCTGTTCCTGAAGGAAGTGGCGGGCACGGACCAGAATTTCCGCCTCGACGAGTTTGCCGACACCATGCGCTCGCGCATCGTGAGCCTCTTCAGCGAAGCACTGGCCCAGGCCAAAATCCCCGTGCTGGACGTGGCCACGCGCTACAGCGACCTGGGCCAGGCGCTGGTGCAGATCATCAACCCGGCAGTGGTCGATAAATACGGGCTGGAAATCACCAGCTTCGTGCTGGAAAACGTCTCGGTGCCGCCGGAGGTGGAGCAGGCCATCGACAAGCGCTCCAGCATGACCGCCATCGGCAACCTGAACGACTACGTGAAATACCAGATGGGCCAGGCCATGGCCAACGGCGGCGACAGCGCCGCCACCCTGCCCGCCAGCATGGCCATGGGCTTTGGCATGGCGCAGGAGATGATGAAGCAGATGCAGCCACCAGCCCCCGCTGCCAGCGGCTTCATGCCCGGCGCAACACCAGCGGCAGCGCCCTCCACCACCCCCGACAC
>CABIIJ010000103.1 GCA_902175065.1 uncultured Comamonas sp.
CCCATCCCGAACAGGACAGTGAAACAGGTCTGCGCCGATGATAGTGCGGGTTCCCGTGTGAAAGTAGGTCATCGTCAGGCTCTTATAGCGAAGCAAACCCCCAGTCCCAAAGGCTGGGGGTTTTGTTTTTGTAGCGTGGCCTGCTTGTGATTGGCTGATTTGGCGGTCATTCATTGCTTGATTTGGCCTGGGTTCAGTGGTGAGCGCTATTTGTTTTCAAGTAACTTGGTTGTTTGCGCCAGGTGGTGGTGTCAGGCCCAGACCCTCTGAGTAGGTGATGGATTCTGAGAATATTGATGGGCACATGCTGAGAGGAATTCTTTTGCCTGCGCAAAAGATATTTTTTATGTCCGGTCACGGTGTTAACGATTGTTTTGTGAAATGACGATGCAGCTACAGGATATTTTGTATTCGCAGGGGTTTGGTATTCGCCGGGTGTGCTCGGGTCTGGTGCAGCAAGGTTGGGTCGAGATTTGGGACGTTGCGCAGCAGGCGTTTGTGCCGGAGCGTGATTCCATGGTGGAACTGGAGCCTGTGGGGCTGCGTTTTCGCGTGCAGGGTGTCGAGTGGTTGTTCCAGGCCAGGGGCTACATCATGTTGCACAAGCCTGCTGGAACGGAGTGTTCGCAAAAGCCGTCGGCATGGCCCAGTATTTATACCTTGCTGCCTGCCCCGTTGCGGCAGCGGCCCTGCAAGGCGGCTGTTCAGGGGGTGCAGGCGGTAGGGCGCTTGGACCAGGATACGACCGGGTTGCTCTTGCTGAGTGACGATGGGCAGTTCATCCATCGCATGAGTTCGCCCAAGAAGCATGTGCCCAAGGTGTATCGGGTGACGGTCAAGCATCCGGTGACGGCGCAGATGGTGGAGCGCCTGTGCGCCGGGGTGGTGCTGGACGATGACCCCAAGCCCGTGCGGGCGGCAGCCTGCACACGGGTGTCGGAATGCGTGCTGGATTTGACCCTGACCGAGGGCAAGTACCACCAGGTCAAGCGTATGCTGGCCGCAGTGGGCAACCGGGTGGAGGCACTGCACCGTTGGAAAATTGGTGACCTGGCACTGCCACAGGATTTGCAGCCGGGCCAATGGCGTTGGCTGACGGCAGAGGATTTGCAGGCGCTGGGATTCCGGGCGGCATAAGCCGTTGACAAGGCATTGCCAGCGACTTGATTGTTGTGGGCGCAAGCTGTTTTAACGCGGCTTGCGCTTTTTCTTTTTGGCTTTGGCCAGGGCTTCCTTGCGGGCAAGGCGTTCGGCATCGGCCACAGCGGCGATGGCGGCCCATTGGGCAAATTCTTCCGGCGTTTCCAGGGTGATGCGGCCCAGGGCGTGGGTGCGGTAGTCGGTGATGACCAGCTCGGCGGCTTTTTGCATGTTCACGCGCCCGCCGGTCATGACGGCACCGCGTTTGCGGGCGATGCATTCGAGCAGTTCATCGTCGTGCAGTGCCGCAATGTCTTGCTCGCTCAGGTCGAGCTTGTAGCGGGCCTGCAGTTCTTTGGCGTAGTGTTTTTGCAGGTAGAGCAGCAGTTCCAGGGCGACCAGTTCTTCGTCGTAGGCGTTGCGGCCGATGGAGCCGCTGGCGGCCAGGTTGAAGCCGCTTTGGGTGATGGAGATGCGCGGCCAGAGCATTCCGGGGGTGTCCCAGAGGTAGAAGTCATCGTCCAGCACGATGCGCTGTTCGTCCTTGGTGACGCCGGCTTCGTCGGCGGCCTTGGCCTGTTTTTTCCCCGTCATGGTGTTGATGAGGGTGGATTTGCCGACGTTGGGCACACCGCAGATGAGCACGCGCATGGGGCGGGACATGCCGCCGCGCTGCGGGGCCAGTTCGCGGCAGGTCTGGATCAGGCGGCGGGCGGGTGCCGGATCACCGGCGTCCATGGCGATGGCCCGGGTGTCGCTTTGGGCGTTGTACCACTGCAACCAGGCTTCGGTCTGCACGGGGTCGGCCACGTCCTGCTTGTTGAGCAGCTTCAGGCGCGGTTTGTGGCCGGTGAGGGTTTGCAGCAGAGGGTTGAAGCTGGAGCCGGGGATGCGGGCGTCCAGCACTTCGATGACGACGTCGATGTCCTTGACGCGCTCCTCGATGAGTTGGCGCGTCAGGTGCATGTGGCCAGGGAACCACTGGATGGCAGACATGGCAGAACCTTGATTGTTTTTGATAGCTTATTGCGCTGATGAATAAAGGATTTCAGACTTATTTATCTTTGAAATCGTTTGTTCATCAGTGGAAACAGCTATTTTTATCGGAGATTGGCAACGTCCATATACCGTTGCCGCCATTCCTCGAAGCTGCCGGTGTCGGCCTTTTCGATTTCGCGCTGCGCCTGGAGGGAGGTGCGGCTGAGCTGGGCAAAGGTTTTCTGGAGCGCGGCGTTGCGCGGCAGGCCCAGCAGGTGATCGTGGCTGGCCTGGGTTTGCGCCAGGCCGAAGGCCTTGAAGCTGTTGCCGTGGGCCTGGGTGCCATGCAGTACGCGGGCCGAGGGGGTCATGGTGGGGAACTGCACCAGATCCTGGGCGGCCAGCAGGGCCTGCTGGTAATCGTCGCCGCCGTGGGTGGCGTCCAGTGCCTGGGCCAGGGGCTGGCAGGCGTGCAGGATTTCCCCGGCCCAGTCGGTCAGCAGTACTTCCTGCTCACCACGCAGCAGGCGCAGGCCCGGCTGGCGGCCCCGCTCGGCAGTGCGGTGCTGGTTTTCCTTGACGGCGGCGATTTCTTCCGGCGTGTCGGGCGGGCTGTCGCAGAGCAGGCAGTGCAGCAGGAACACGTCCAGCATGCGCATGGTGCTGGCGCTGATGCCCAGCGGCTCGAAGGGGTTGATGTCCATCAGCCGCACTTCCACATATTCCACACCGCGTTCGCGCAGGGCGTGCAGGGGGCGTTCACCCCGCCGTACGGTGCGCTTGGCGCGGATGGTGCTGTACAGCTCGTTTTCGATTTGCAGCAGGCTGGTGCCCAACTGGTTGTAGTCGCCACCGGGGTTGCGGACGCCCAGTTGCTCGTAGGCCGGATAGGGGCGGGTGAGGGCGTCTTGCAGGGAGTTGGCGTACTCGTCCAGGTCGTTGAAGCTGGCGTTGATGCTGGCCTGTGCCTCGCTCTGGTAGCCCAGGCGGCCCATGCGCAGTGAGGTGGCGTAGGGCAGGTACAGCGCCTGGCCTTCGTCGCCCAGCGGCAGCAATTGGTGCTGGCGGCCTTCGACGAAGCAAGGACACAGCGTGGGCGAGGCGCCAAACAGGTACAGCAGCAAAAATGCCTGGCGGCGGAAGTTGCGGATCAGTCCCAGGTACTCCGCGCTGCTGACGCCTGGCAGCGACCAGTTGTAGTGAATGCCCGAGATGGTCTGCATACGCCGCCCGTAGCGGTGGCCCAGGCCCATGCGGTAGATGCTCTTGGAACGGCCGATGTGCGAGTGGCCGTAGCGCCCCAGGGGAATGGTTTCATCCGTAGGCAGGGTGCAGGGCATGCTGGCGGCCCACATCATTTCCGCGCCTTCGTCGGCCATGCAGCGGTAAACGTATTGGTGAATGGCCTGCAATTCGTCCAGGCAGTCCTGCACGCCCTGATGGGCACCGGTAATCAGCTCCAGCTGCGATTCGCTGTAGTCGGTGGTGATCAGCGGATGGGTCAGGGCCGAGCCGAGCGCCTGGGGGTGGGGCGTGAGCGCCAGGGCGCCGTTGGGCAGCACGCGCAGGCCTTCTTTTTCAATACCACGGCGGATGCCGGCCAGGCGCTCGGGTGCCGGAATAGCGAAAGAGGGGGGCTGCACGGTCATGCGGAACAAGGAGGAAAGTTGGCGAAGAGGGGCGAAGTTACCATGCCCAGCCCGGGTTTATCTTGCGCAGGGACTAGAAAAAGTGCGGTAGTGCTGCGAATGAAGGCGTCAGGGTTTATCCCCGATCTGGCGGCACAAGCTTGTGGAAAAGCCTGGACAAGCCGCCGACAACCTGGCCAAGGCATTGTTTTGCCAGCGAAAAGAAAAAATGATTAAAAAACAGGCAATCTTCGGGCGGTGAGGGAAACTTCTTCGGCAGAAGGCGGCACAAGCCTGTGTATAAGTCTTGGCAAGCAGTTGGAGTGTTGGATTAACTTGATGAAATGAAAGAAAAAAATCATTGGTGCTGAAATTTTCGGCAGTTTTCCCGGTTTTTTTGCCATTGGCCTTGCCATTCTGATCGCCATGCGGGATGGGCCGTTGCCGTGCCGATTTATCCCCGTCCGGTCTGGATAAAGCTGTGGAAAACTGCAAGCGCAAGTTCCCAAGGCCGCATCAGCATTGGTTTTGTTGGGAGTAGCCCTGGGACGCTGAAAAAATGGGCAAGCTGCAGCAGCGGCAAAACGGGCACAATACGCGGTTGTTTCGCTTTTCCCTCTCTGGCATGGACGCAGCCTTGACCCCTGAATTTTTCACCGCCAAGCTCGAGCCCAGCGGCCAGCAATGTGATGCCTGGACGAATCAGCCGCTGCTGTTCTCCCTGGAGGCCGGCAGTATCCCGTGGCCCAGTTCGTGCCGCAACGGCACCTGCCGCACCTGCCTGGGGCAGCTCAAAAGCGGCAGTGTGCGCTACGAGATCGAATGGCCCGGCCTGACGACGGAGGAGATGGAGGCGGGCTGCGTGCTGCCCTGCGTGGCCTATCCGCAAAGCGACGTGGTGCTGCAAGACCCTGAAAACTGACGCCCCTGTGCCGGTGTGGCGCTGCAGAGGCTGGAACCAGCCTTTAAAATCGGTGGTTTCAAGAGCGCGAGCCGACAATTTTGCGTTTCACCCCTGGGCCGCTTGCGGCCCGCATTTTTTTGCAGCGGGCCTGGAGGTCTGGGCAAATGCCGATCCGGTGGCAGCGCTGCAAGTTCTAAGGAACATTCATGAATACCCCCCTCACCCCCGTAGCCATATCCCCGGTGGAGGACATCGTTGCCGACATGCGTGCCGGCCGCATGGTCATCCTGGTCGATGAGGAGGACCGGGAAAACGAAGGCGACCTGATCCTGGCGGCCGACCACGTCAGCGCCGAAACCATCAACTTCATGGCCAAGTTTGGCCGGGGCCTGATCTGCCTGACGCTGACGCGCCAGCGCTGCGAGCATTTGCGCCTGCCCCCCATGGCGGCCCGCAACGGCACGGTCTACAGCACGGCGTTCACCGTATCGATCGAAGCGGCCCAGGGCGTGACGACCGGCATCAGCGCCGCCGACCGCGCCCGTACCGTGCAGGCGGCGGTGGCAGCGAACGCCCAGGCCAGCGATCTGGTGCAGCCCGGGCACATCTTTCCGCTGCAGGCCGTCGATGGCGGGGTGCTGATGCGGGCCGGGCATACCGAGGCCGGTTGCGATCTGGCCGCCCTGGCCGGATGCAGCCCGGCTGCGGTGATTTGCGAAATCATGAAGGACGACGGCACCATGGCACGGCTGCCCGACCTGCAGTTGTTCGCTGCCGAGCATGGGCTGAAGATCGGCACCATCGCCGACCTGATCCAATACCGCAGCCGCACCGAATCGCTGCTGGAGCGTGTCGGCACCCGCACCCTGCAGACCCACCATGGCGCCTTCGTTGCCCATGCGTTCGTGGACAAGCCCAGCCAATCCGTCCATCTGGCCCTGGTGCGCGGCCAGTGGGAGCCGGAGCAGGACGTGGCCGTGCGGGTGCACGAGCCGCTGTCGGTACTCGATGCACTGGAGGTGCAACGTCCCATGCACTCCTGGAGCCTGGACGAAAGCCTGGCCTACCTGGACAAAACCGGCTGCGGCGTGGCCGTGCTGCTCAACTGCGGCGAAAGCGCCCAGCAACTGCTCGACCAGTTCGAGGGCAAGGCCCGTTCGGCCCACGCGCCGGAGCGCGGGCGCATGGATTTGCGCTCCTACGGCATCGGCGCCCAGATCCTGCGGGAAATGGGCGTCCACAAAATGCAGCTGCTGGGCCAGCCCCGGCGGATGCCCAGCATGGCCGGCTACGGCCTGGAAATCACCGGTTACATCACCAAGGAATAAAGAGGACAACCATCATGCAAGACGCAGACAAAGGCCAGCCCCGGGAATTGAGCGGCGCGGGCCTGCACATCGGCATCGTACAGGCACGTTTCAATGCCGACATCACCGATGCCCTGGCCCAGGCTTGCCAGGACGCCCTGATCGACCTGGGCGTGGCGCAGGAGCACATCACCCTGGTGCAGGTGCCCGGCGCCCTGGAAGTGCCCCTGGGCCTGATGGCCCTGGCCGAGCGCGACGAGTTCGATGCCCTGATCGCCCTGGGCTGCATCATCCGGGGGGAAACCTACCACTTCGAGCTGGTCGCCAACGAGTCGGGCGCGGGCGTTACCCGTATCGGGCTGGACTATGGCATCCCGATCGCCAATGCCATCCTGACCACCGAAGACCTGGAACAGGCCATCGCCCGCCAGACCGAAAAAGGGCGCGATGCCGCCTACGTCGCCGTGGAGATGGCGCAACTGCTCACCGATCTGGCACCGAGCGAATAACGAGTAACGCACTGTATGCAAGAAGACGCAACCCCCTCCAAACGCCCGCCGCGCCAGAAGCGCACGGGCCTGACCAGCACCGGCGTGCGCAAAGCGGCGTCCAAGTCGGCCCGCAGCCGCTCGCGCGAATTTGCCCTGCAAGCGCTGTACCAGCACGCTGTCGCGGGCAACGATGCCGCCAGCATCGACCAGTTCACGCGCGAGCTGGTTGGCTTTCACAAGTGTGATGCAGCGCATTACGACGCCCTGGTGCATGGCTGCATCGAGCAGGAAGCCGACCTGAATGCCCTGATCGCCCCCAAGCTCGACCGTCCCCTGAGGGAACTGTCGCCCATCGAACACATCTGTATGTGGATTGGTGCGTATGAGCTGCTGCACGCCTTGGACGTGCCCTGGCGCGTGGTGATGAACGAAGCCATCGAGCTGGCCAAGGAGTTTGGCGGCACCGACGGGCACAAATACGTCAATGGCGTGCTCGATGCTCTGGCGCCGGTGCTGCGCACGGTGGAAGTGCAGGCCGACCTGGCGGCAAAAAACAAGGCAGGCTAGTACCGGTTTGATTCATGGATTGGGTGAGTTGATGCAATTTGCTGCACGTACAGAAAAAATAGAACCTTTTTATGTCATGGAAGTGGCCAAGGCCGCGCAAACCCTGGCGGCCCGGGTGGCCGATAGCGCCAGCCCCATGATTTTTCTGAACATCGGGGAGCCGGACTTCACGGCGGCCCCTGCGGTGCAGCAAGCTGCCAGCACGGCGATTGCGCAGGGGCAGACCCAGTACACCAACGCCCTGGGGCTGCCGGCCCTGCGCACGGCGATTGCGCACTGGTACGCCAGCCGTTTTGGCGTATCGGTGGCGGCCGAGCGCATCGTCGTCACGGCCGGGGCCAGTGCGGCCCTGCAACTGGCCTGCCTGGCGCTGGTCAATCCGGGCGATGAGGTGCTCATGCCCGCCCCCAGCTACCCGTGCAACCGCCATTTCGTCAGCAGCGCCGATGGTGTTGCCCGCCTGATTCCCACCACGGCCGCGCAGCGCTACCAGTTGAGCAGTGAGCAGGTGCTTACCCACTGGGGGCCGCAAACGCGCGGGGTGCTGCTGGCCTCGCCCTCCAACCCCACGGGCACGTCGATTGCGCCCGACGAACTGGAGCGCATCCACCGCGTGGTGCAGGACAAGGGCGGCTTTACCATCGTCGACGAGATCTACCTGGGCCTGTCCTACGACGAGGCCTTTGGCCGCAGCGCCCTGGCGTTGGGCGAGGACGTCATCAGCATCAACAGCTTCAGCAAATACTTCAACATGACCGGCTGGCGCCTGGGGTGGGTGGTGTTGCCCCCGGCCATGGTGCCGGTGGTCGAACGCCTGGCGCAGAACCTGTTCATCTGCCCCTCCACCATCGCCCAGCACGCGGCGCTGGCCTGCTTTGCGCCGGAAAGCCTGGCCCTGTACGAGCAGCGCCGGGCGGAATTCAAGGCGCGGCGCGACTTTTTCATTCCCGCCCTGCGTGACCTGGGTTTTGGCGTGCCGGTGATGCCCGACGGTGCGTTTTACGCCTGGGCCGATTGCAGCGCCCTGTTTGCCAAGCTGGGCGTGGACAACAGTTGGGACTTTGCCTACGCGCTGATGGACAAGGCGCATCTGGCCATCACCCCGGGGCGGGACTTCGGCAGCAGCGACACGGCCCGCTACGTGCGTTTTTCCACGGCCAATTCGATGGCCCAGCTCCAGGAAGCGGTGGCGCGGCTGCGCCGCCTGCTGGCCTGACGGACGGAACCGATGACCAGCGCCGATGCCAAAGTGGCTCCTGTGAATCAGCCCGCTTTTCATATTCCCGTGCGGGTGTATTGGGAAGACACCGATGCCGGTGGCATCGTCTTCTACGCCAATTACCTGAAATTCTTTGAACGCGCCCGCACCGAGTGGCTGCGCAGCCTGGGGCTGAACCAGCAGCATCTGCGCGATACCGTGGGCGGCATGTTCGTGGTCACGCACGCGCAGCTCGATTACCTGCGCCCGGCGCGGCTGGACGATGTGCTGCACGTCAGTGCCGTGCTGCAAACGGCGGGCCGTGCCTCGCTGACCATTGCCCAGCAGGTTTTTTTGCAGCCCGTGTCAGCCGACGGCACCCCCCAACTGTTATGCCAGGGCGCGGTGCGCGTCGGCTGGGTGGATGCCGCCAGTATGCGACCGGCCCGGATTCCTTCTTCACTTCTTGAACAACTGTCATGAACCCTTCTCAAGACATGTCCATCCTGTCCCTCGTCCTGCAAGCGAGCTGGGTGGTGCAACTCGTCATGCTGATTCTGGTCGCTGGCTCGGTGGCCAGTTGGGCCACGATTTTTCGCAAAGCGATGGCCCTCAAGCGCGTGCGCCGGCTCAATGAGGAGTTTGAAGAAGACTTCTGGTCCGGCAACAGCCTGAACGACCTGTATACCCGCGCCACGCAAAATGCCAAGAGCGGCGGGCCGATGGAGCGCATCTTTGCCAGCGGGATGCGCGAATACCGCAAACTGCGCGAACGCCAGATTCACGACGCCCATACGCTGATGGACGGCACCCGCCGCGCCATGCGGGCCAGCTTTCAGCGCGAACTCGATCAGGTGGAGGCGGGACTCTCGTTCTTGGGCACGGTCGGCTCCGTTTCGCCTTATATCGGCCTGTTCGGCACCGTTTGGGGGGTGATGCACGCGTTTACCGGCTTTGCCTCCATGGAGCAGCTGACCCTGGCCACCGTCGCCCCCGGCATTGCCGAGGCCCTGGTGGCCACCGCGATGGGCCTGTTTGCCGCCATTCCGGCGGTGACGGCGTACAACCGCTACGCCAACCACATCGACCGCATTGCCAATGCGCAGGAGACTTTTGTCGAGGAGTTCTCCAATATCCTGCAGCGCAATATCAGCAGCCCGGCCCAGGCCAGCGCCTCGGGTCACTAGAACGCAGCCATCATGAGTACCGACAGCTTCCGCAGCCCCCGGCGCCGGCGCACCGTCAATGAAATCAACATGGTGCCGTTCATCGACGTGATGCTGGTGCTGCTCATCATCTTCATGGTGACGGCGCCCATGCTCACCCCCGGTGCCATCAACGTGCCCAGCGCGGGCAAGTCCACCAAGCCGCCGACCAGGCACGTTGCCTACGTGTTGCTGGCCGAAGACGGCAGCATCCGCCTGAAAGCAGGCAAGAACGAGCAGACTTTGGGCTTGCAGGAGCTGGGCGTCGCCACCGCCAACTGGCAGGCCGGGGAAAGCGAGGAAAGCGCCGTGCTGATCCAGGCCGACAAGACCCTGGCGTACGAGCACGTGGTCGCCGCCATGGGTGAATTGCAGCGTGCCGGGGTCAAGCGCATTGCCCTGGGCGTGAAATCTGCCGCGAAGTAGAGAACACAGAGAAGCAAGTCCTCGCATGTCTGCCCATTTGGATCACGACCCCTTTGCGCCTCCCCGCGCCCGGCCGCAGTGGCTGAGCTGGGTGCTGGCGCTGCTGGCCCATGCGTTGCTGGTGGGCGCTTTCGTCTGGAAAATTACCCCGCCGCCAGCAGCCAGCGAGGAGGCCGTCGAGGCCGAGCTGTGGGCCGACCAGTTCGAGCAGGCCGCTCCGGCCTTTGTCGCCCCGGCCCTGCCCAAGGTAACGCCCCCGCCG